>CAMTHN010000091.1 GCA_947072265.1 uncultured Clostridia bacterium
TTTTTATTAAAAAATAAATACCCGAATAAAAAATATTTACTACATAAATGACATTTAAATGGTATATTAATTAAATTATTTTTTATTTTATCTTTAAACAAATTTTTCAATATATGTCAACTTTCTAAATATGTTTATGTCTCTGTATATCTCTATGATTTACAGAGACATAAACATTTGATTCGTCTAAATGTTTATATAATTTTTCTACAAATGTCACTGATCTATGTTTGCCTCCAGTACAACCTATAGCAACTGTAAGTTGTGTTTTTCCTTCTGCTATATACAAAGGTATTAAAAAATCTATCATGTTAATTAGTTTATTAAAATATTCATCGGCCTTAGGATCAACCATAACATAATCTTTTATCTCTTTATCAATACCTGTAAGATTTCTTAGTTCTTCTATATAGTATGGATTTCTAAGACATCTAACATCAAACATCAAATCTGCATCAGATGGAAAACCATACTTAAAACCAAAAGACATACAATTTATAAGCATACCTTTTGATATATTATCTAGAAATATATTTGATATCCTCTGCTTTAATTGTGATGTAGATATCATCGATGTATCAATTATATAACTTGCCATAGACCTAAGTGTTGATAATTTTTCTCTTTCTTTTTTTATTGCATCTCTAGTTGAAAAACCCTCTTTATCCAAAAGTGGGTGTGTTCTTCTTGTTTCTTTAAACCTTTTTTCTAAAACTTCATCTGATGAATCTAAGTATAAAATTTTATAATTTACACCCATTTTATCCATCTCTTCTAATTCATCATAAATACCATCAAAAAGTTCTCCACCTCGAATATCTGTAACTACTGACATTTTTTCTATCTTACCATTTGTTTTATCGCATATATGAAAAAACTTTGATATAAGAGTTGGCGGCATATTATCTACACAATAATAACCTATATCTTCTAAAGCATCTATAGCTATAGATTTTCCAGATCCTGAAAGTCCAGTTATAATTATTAACTCCATCCATACTCTCCTATCTATTTCTATATCTTTTTGATTTCATATTCTAAATAATAATTTGTTTGTTTTAAAACTTCCTCTTGAATATATTCTATTAGAGAAACAACATCACTACAAGTTGCATTCCCCTTATTTATAATAAAACCCGCATGTTTTTCACTAACTTGGGCATCACCAATACTATATCCCTTTAATCCACATTCAGAGATTAAAAATCCCGCATAACTTCCCTTAGGTCTTTTAAAAACACTTCCTGCACTAGGAAAATTAGTTGGTTGTTTCTCCAACCTTTTAGCTATAATATCATCCATATCCTGCTTAATATCTTCAGATTTTTTATTGGTTAAATCTATAGTCATAGACAATATACAATATGATTTTTTCATAAATATACTGGTTCGATATCCTAATTCCATCTCATTTTTATGAATTATATATATATCACCTTTTTCATCCATATATTCTGCCTCTATTATTATATCCCTAATTTCTTTACCATATGCACCAGCATTCATATATATCGCTCCGCCAACAGAACCGGGTATACCCCAAGCAAATTCAAGACCAGATAAAGAATTTTCATATGCAGTTATACAAAGTTTTGACAACGGCATTCCACAGTGTGTTTTTATTTTATTTCCCTCTATAATAGTTTCAGAAAAATTATGAGAAAATAATATACCTACACCTCTAATACCATCATCATTAACTAAAATATTAGAACATCTTCCTAAAAAAATATATTTTTTTTTCTTTTTCAAACAATATAAAATTATTTTTTTTATCTCTAAAATACTTTTAGGAAATGCCAAAACATCAATATTTCCGCCTATTTTAAATGTTGTATATTCTTTCATACTAGCATTTAATTTAAAATCTATATTATTTTTTAAAAAATATTCACTTATACAAGGAATGAAATCCATAGAAAACCTCCTAGATATTTATCTATTTAGTTAAATACTATCCCTCTTTTTTTTAAGATATAATCTTGAAATTTATCTTGATCTAAATTTAATATTAAATTTTCTTTAAAATTTATATTTTTTAACATCTCTATAGATTTATCAAACTTTCCAACTGCTCCACAATAATGTGCATCAGAATCTATTATTATTTCTATATCATATTTATTGCAAATTTTGGCAATTTCTATGCAATTTGGCTTAGAGTTATTTCTACTAACAAAAGATCCTTCATTTATTTCTACTATTTTTCCATATTCTTTAAACTTTTTAAGACATTTTTCATGATCAAATGGATAATTTCCATTTCCACTATGCCCGATAACATCAATATATTTATTTTCGCATAAATTTAAAAAAGCATTAGTATGCGCTTCTTTTGTATATGGTTTAAAAACTGGTTCATGTAAAGATGCAATAATCCATTCTAAATTTTGAACAGTATCATTGTCTATATCAACATCTCCATCTTCATTTAATATATTAGTTTCAATTCCATATATCATATTAACGCCCTCTATAACACGTGGTAAAGCCTTATAATTATGAAAATGCCATATATGTGGAGAATCTGGCATCTCTGGACCATGATCTGTTATTCCTAAAAATTTTAATCCTGCTTTTTTTGCAGCTAAAGCATTCTCTGTAATAGTGCTATAAGCATGATTAGATGCAATCGAATGGCAATGCATATCTGCTATTATTTTCATATATTCCCCCTATGTATAATTTTAGAATAAATCCCAATTTTTAACTTTATCTTCTTTTTTATCTATATTCATACCTATATTATCCATAAGTTCTTGAGCTGCATTATATCCCATTTTTTTTTGTCTATTATTTATAGCTGCAACTTCTAATATAACAGCTAGATTTCTTCCTGGTTTTACTGGAATCGTTAAAGATGGAACTTTAACATCCAAAACGGATACATATTCATTCTCTAAACCCATTCTATCGTATGCTTTGTCTTTTTTCCACGGCTCTAGTTCAACTAACATATCTATTTTTTGAGAAGTATTTACAGATCCCATTCCAAAAAGCCTTCTCGCATTTATTATACCTATTCCCCTAATTTCTAAAAAATGTCTTATGTTTTCTGGAGATGTTCCTATAAGTGTATTTTCATTAACTTTTTTTATTTCCACAGCATCATCAGCAATAAGTCTATGTCCTCTTTTAACTAATTCTATAGCTGTTTCACTCTTTCCAACACCACTTTCTCCAAATAACAAAACTCCTTCTCCATATAGTTCTACAAAAACTCCATGCCTCGTTATTCTTGGTGCTAAAGCAACACTAAGAGCATTTATTATTGAAAACATAAAATTAGAAGTTCCTCTATATGTTTTTAATAAAGGAATATTATATTTTTTTGCATATTCCAACATTTCTGGAAATATATCTTGATTCCTTGTTATAACAATAGCTGGAACTTTTCTAGAAAATAAAGATTCTAAATTATTTCTTCTAAGATCTTCGTCCAAACTTTCCAAATATGCAAATTCCATTTTTCCTAATATCTGTATTCTATTAGGATCAAAATAATGAAAAAATCCTGATAAATGTAATCCCGGTCTATTAACTTCTGTATTTGATATTTTAGTGGGTTGTTTGTCATTTATGTATAATATCTCAATTTCAAGCTCTTTAACAATTTCTATTAAATCTACTGATAATTCTATACTCATAAAAACACCCTTTTCAAATATATTTATTTATATAGTATACTAT
>CAMTHN010000092.1 GCA_947072265.1 uncultured Clostridia bacterium
CTATTTATACTATTATTACTACTTCTTGTAAAATTCGATCCAAATAAACTATGAAAATATACTTTTGCACTATGACCTTCTCTATTTGTAACATCACCTATTTCTACCTCCTCTGCATAAAAATTTAATTTATCATGATTATCTTTTAAATTATTAGATAGAGTTTTACTTTGATTTATTATTTTGTTTTTAATTATAAAAGACCAGACAGTATCTTTTGTTTCTATCCTCCATTTAATTTGATTGATTATTTTTTTACTCGTATTATGAGAGCCATAATATGAGATAACCTCCCCTTTTGGATTATGTCTTTCATCACAAAATATTACTTTTATTTTTCTATTCATACATTCGCATAAAAGAACAGTAGTAATAGACACAAGCGTTGTGTCTATTACTACTGTATTAATTTCTGATAAATGTATCATTTTTATATTATCATTTTTAACAACAAGATGGTTGTTTTTATAAGATAACTTACATTGGTTTGAAATAACAACTATTCTCCAGCTCATTATTTATTAATACCTTTCTTTTTTTTGAAACATACCTGTAACTGATTGATTTATAAATGTTGTATCATCTATATCAACAACTTTACTGCATAGTCTTCCTGCTGCATCAGAACATTTTATATCTTTAAGATTTGCAGTTGCGGCTGATACTTTTGTAATATTCATTATTTCATTTATAATTTTAACTTTCTCTTTTTTAGATAAACTCTCAAACTCATCTTTTTTATCTTTTATCTTTTTTAACAGCTTTTCAAATATTGGATAATGTGTTTCAATCTTTTCCACTAAATAATCATATATTTCAACTATTTCAATATCTTCTATATTTCCAAGCTTAGGATTATTCGGATTATTCATCTTATATACCAGCTCTTCAAAATTTTTATCTAGAATCAGTTGTTTTCCATTGTGTTGCTCTGATTGACCTGCTATTAAAAATCTACCGTTACTATTTTCAATAAGTTGATATTTTAAAATCTTATCTTTTAAGATTTTAACTCCTTCTAAGCCTTTTTCTTCTTCAAAATATTTTTTAAGTTTATCTATATCTCCATTTATAATTTTTGCAAATCTAATAGGAACTCCTATTAGTTCTTTTTTTATTTTTTTTAATTTAAGATATTCTATAACACTAAAATAAGCAGAATGCTCCCCAGTATAATATCCATATTTTTCAGGATCTAACCCCTTTTTTATAGGAATTGGAGCGTTGCATGTTACAGATTTACTCGCCTTCTCAATGGTTATTTTAAACATCTCTCCGCTATTTTCTTCAAGCTTTTTGGTTACAAAAAAGTCTTTATAGTTAAGTTGATTTTTTATACTTTTTATACTTTTATCTGAATCCCATATAACTATACCTTCTTCATTTTTAAAAGACCAGTTCATACCCCCTATAATAAACCCCCATTTGTTTTTGTTATCAAAACCATCAAGTTTTTTATTACCATATTCCTTATATTTTCCATATATAAATTCACTTTCTAGCTTAGGGTATCTACCAATAATATACTCTCCTATAACTCCTGTTATAAATGCATCTTTTGCATGGTGGTAATCATTAACCCCTCTATTTTTATATATACTATATTTTTTTCTAAAATCATCAACTATCCCTGCTTTAATAGCAACAATCTTCGTTCCAAAATCTTCATAACATCCTTTTAATAGATTAGATAGATGTTTTGAAATCTGCCTTGTTTCAACAAGTTGCCTTTGTATAAAGCCCTCTACTTCTGCTTTAGATATACTATGCTTAACTAGATTGCTATATTTTTTAGAACTAATTAATTTATGATCAAACAGCTTTTTCCACCATAATTGAATATCTTTTGCTACAAAGCTCCCAGGCATAGCATGGTTTCCTCTATCTTGATTTGACTTGCTTTTAACCAACACAATATTATCTATACTATCATCTTTTATAAGTGACTGATATAGAATATGATCTATTTGACATTCTTCTAAATGATCCAAACTTAAAGGCTGATTTGTATACATACACCTTCCCTGTTGCATAAAGTATAGCTGTTGTTTTATGGTGATGTTTTTATCTTTAAATATTTTCAACTCTTTTTTTATATTATCAAATCCATTAAATTTATCTTTATAAATCTTATCTAAAAGGTTTATTTTTTTAGTAGTCATTTTAGATTTTTCATCACTTCTTGCAAACTCTATAAATATATTTTGTGGATAAACTTTCATAACACTAATAATTTCCTGAATTATCTTTATACTTTGCCATATACCTTTTTTTATAGCAGGTGAACCCTGCAAGTTTTCAACTAAAGATTTATATGTAAACTTCACTTTATCTTTTATTTTATTCTCTTCATATATCTTTTTAGCAAAATTATAATCTTTATTATTTATAATCTGCATAAAGTTCAAATCTGTTTTTCTTAATATATCCATAATATTTAAGTTTGTTCCATACTCATTTATATAGTAAATATTATTAAGAAGTTCTCTGGACAAACTTGACCAACCTTTATATTTTAAATTGCATATTTTATCTATTTGATCTTCAGAAAGCTTTTCTGTTTCCCCATATTTTTGAATGATTTTTCTTTTCAATATTTTCTTATCTTCAAATACTGTTATCCACTCTATTATTTTTTCTATCATATCCATATTTTTGACAGTTATTTCACCAATAATTCTAGTAAAATCTATATATGATTGTAACGAACAATTAGATTTATTATCTACCCCTAATCCATCTATAGTAGAGTCTTGATCCACATATAAATGCTTATTAAGTGCCCAATCTTTTATATGATGTTTTCTTACTATTTTACGTTTCATAAAAACTTTTTGTTTTAAATCTTCTTTTTGATCTTTATTCAGTCTATTATTATTTATCTTTAATTTATTTATTTCATTGTAAAACATATAATCAGTATAAAGTAACGAGTTTTTAGGAATTACATCTTTATTAATTAAATAACTACATTTATTTGTCATTCTTCGAATAAACTTTTCTGCTGATTTATCTATATCAACAATTTCTTCAAAATTCCATGGATATATTTTACCTGTTACCGTATCTCCAAAATCTAAATCTTTTTTTCTCTCAAACCAAGAAAACACTCTACTTGATCTATTAAGAGGCCCCACATAATAAGGTATTCTAAACGTTAATATACTTAATAGTTTATCTTTGTTTTTAGATAAACTTTCATAATAAACAGATTGATTTTCTATTATCTTTTCCATTTCTATTAGGTTTAGTTGGTATGGTATTGATGAATTATCTGTTATATTTTGTGGTATTAAAAGAGAGTCCTTTTCTATCTCTTTTAATATATCATTTTTTTCATCAGTTCTATAACCATCATAAATATTATTTTCTATGACTTCTTTTATTTTATTATAAAATATATCTTTTATAGGTTTTTTATTATTATAATCCTTATTTCTATTTTTTATATAAAGGTTATATAATGGTGCTTTTTTTAAATATTCTTTATTATCAGTAGTGTCACTCTTATTAGCCTTCTTAATTTTATCCTTAACCAATTCATATCTAAAAAGTTCAACAAATAAATCTTTATCATATTTATTTACAAGATGTCTAATAAAATGAAGCTCTTTCCCAAATTTTTTATACCCCTCAACCATAGAATGTGATATATAATTACGCTCATTATCAT
>CAMTHN010000093.1 GCA_947072265.1 uncultured Clostridia bacterium
TAATAGGATTATCCATTACTGATTTAGTATTCTTATTATTATTTTTTTTCATAATAACACCTCTTTCAGTAATATTATGTGATAAAATATTATAATTATTTATTGGATTTAGATCTTAATTGCGTATTAAGAATTTGTTTTCTAATTCTTATATTTTTAGGTGTAACTTCTAAAAATTCATCTTGGGCAAGATTTTCTAAAGCTTCTTCTAAACTTAAATTTTTAGGTGTTATAAGTCTTAAAGCGTCATCAGTTCCAGAAGCACGCATATTTGTTACTTGTTTCTTTTTACAAACATTAACAACCATGTCTTCTGATTTAGGAGAAAAACCAACAACCATTCCCTGATAAACTTTTGTTCCAGGTGATATATATAATGTTCCTCTACTTTGGGCATTATATAGACCATATGTTACAGCTTCTCCTGTTTCAAATGATATCAAAGAACCATTTACTCTAGTAGTAATATCACCTTTATAAGGTTGATATTCATGGAAAACAGAATTTAAAATACCTTCACCTTTTGTATCTGTTAAAAATTGACTTCTGTATCCAAATAATCCTCTAGACGGAATAAGAAATTCCATCTTAGTTCGACTTCCTTGGGGGTTCATAGATATAAGCTCAGATTTTCTAAGTCCCATTTTCTCCATAACAGTTCCAACATATTCTTCTGGAACATCAATAGTTAATAATTCTATAGGTTCATTTTTATGCCCATCTATAGTTTTATATAGAACTCTTGGTGTGCTTACAGCAAGTTCAAAACCTTCTCTTCGCATAGTTTCAATAAGTATAGAAAAATGCATTTCTCCGCGGCCAGAAACTATAAATTTATCTGCTTTTTCAGAATCTTGAACTCTAAGTGAAACATCTTTTAAAAGTTCTTTAAATAGTCTATCTCGCAGTTGTCTAGAAGTTACAAATTTTCCTTCTGTACCTGCAAAAGGGCTATCATTTACAGAGAATGTCATTTCTAGAGTTGGTGCAGTAATATTTGAAAAAGGAATAGGTTCTGGATTATCTAAAGAACATATTGTATTTCCAATTGTAATATTTTCTATACCTGAAAAACAAACGATTTCTCCAACAGATGCATCTTCAGTTTGCTCTCTTTTTAAACCTTCTATTTTATAAATATTTACAATTCTTGATTTATAGTCTTTTTCATCACCTATAAAATTACATACCATAACATCTTGATTGGCCTTAATTGTCCCTCGTTCTATCTTTCCAATGCCTAAACGTCCAACATATTCATTATAATCTATAGATGAAACTAATACTTGTAAAGGTGCATTTTCATCACCTTCAGGAGAGGAGATATAATTTAAAATGGTATCAAATAATGGAATTAAATTATCTGATTTTTCATTATAATCAAATGATGCAGTTCCTTCTCTACCTGAACAGTATAGTATAGGACTTTCTAATTGTTCTTCATCTGCATCTAAATCTAATAAAAGTTCTAAAACTTCATCTCCAACTTGATCTAGTCTAGCATCAGGTCTGTCAATTTTATTAACTACAACTATTATTTTGTGTTTTAATTCTAAAGCCTTTTGTAAAACAAATCTAGTCTGTGGCATTGTTCCTTCAGCTGCATCAACTAATAGGATAACACCATCTACCATTTTAAGAATTCTTTCAACTTCACCGCTAAAATCAGCATGTCCAGGTGTATCAATAATATTTATTTTAACATCATTATATCGAATCGCTGTATTTTTAGCAACAATTGTTATGCCTCTTTCTTTTTCTAGATCATTAGAATCCATAACTCTTTCATCAACAACTTGATTGTCTCTAAAAGTTCCACTTTGTCTTAACATTTGGTCAACCAATGTAGTTTTACCATGGTCAACGTGTGCAATTATAGCAATATTTCTTAAATCTTTTCTAATCAAAATATAAACCTCCAATTTCTTCTGATACATTATACTATTTTTAGAAGTATTTTTAAAGTCTTTTATAGATATAAATAAAAAATAAAAAGTCAGAAATTAATTAATGACTGACTTTTTATCTACTTAATTTTATTTATTTATTTATTTATTTATTTATTTTCTTCAGCATCTTCATCTCTTTTTTTCTTGAATAAGAAAATACCTAAAAATGTCATAAATCCTGTTAATAAAGAAACTAAAATATTTGATTTATCTGAAGTTAGTGGGTTAGTTGTATCTTTATCAGGGTTAGAAGTATCTGGGTTAGGTTTTGTATCTGGGTCTGGAATTGGATCTATGATAGATGGGGTCGGTTTAATTGTTATTTCAATAGATTTTATTATACGTCCATCTGAACCGAGTATATCTACAGTTGTTGTACCAATAGCTATACCTTTTATAGTTCCGTCTGCTGATATGGTTAGTATACCAGTATTATTTGATTTAAATTTAAGTTTTTCATCAGACCCAGCTGGATTAATAGTATAATTTAATTTTGCATTTTCACCAACTTTGATATCTAATAAATTTGTAGTGTTAAGAATTATATCGTTTATAGGTTGTTTAGCTTCAACATCTATGGAATAAGTTTTTGTTGTAATTCCATCTTCTGCAGTAACTGTTATTTCAAATGTATTTATCCCAATAACTAAATCTTTTTTTCCAAGATCGGTAATTTTTATAGTAGCATCTTTATCTAAACTTATTGCATTAATATTTATTTTTTTTGTAGTAAAACCTGAATTTACAGAATAATTTAAAACATTTGGATTAAATTTAGGTGATAAAGGAAATTCAGATTTAATATTTTTAAAAGTAGTTCCAGCATCTGTAACAGTTATAGATGCTAGGGAAGCGTTAGAACTTTTATTTACAGTAATATTTATTGTATAAGTCGTACTAGTTCCATCTGTTGCAAGAGTTTTAATCTCAATTTTATTTAAACCTGTTTTCAAAGTTTTATTTCCTAAACCTGTAATAGTAGTTCCGCTATTTATAGTACTTCCTTCAATCAAAATAGTTTTATTTTTATAATCCCCAGAAAGGTTCATTGTATACTCTTTAATCATGGAAGAAAATAGAGGAGATAAAGGAAGATCATTTCCATCAGATGAGATTTTTAATTCTTTTAATGATGGATCTATCATTTTTTTATGGGTGATATTAACTTTATATTCTTGAGAATATGTTCCATCATCATTAGTTACAATTATTGTAAGAGTTTTAGGAATATCAAGGGATATTGGTATATTAGAACCAATATCTCCGCTTATAACTGCTCCGATATTATTAGATGTAGCAGAAAGTATAACATTTTTAACATTTCTTTCTAATAAAACATCATACGATAAAATTGATGGATTAAAAGTAGGGCTTATAGAAATATTAGAAGAATCATCTCCATTTTTTACTGATAGTGTAGATAGTTCAACTTTGATTGGCTCTTCTCTAGTAACATTAAAAGTATATGATGCTTTATCATTTTGATTTTCTGCGGTTATATCTACAGTCACAACATTAAGTCCAACTTTAAAATTTTCATTACCAGTAATAACGATATTTTTTTTATTATCTGTAGGAACATTAAGAAAATGCATACTAGTGGTAGAATTTTTAACTGTTGAGGTATAATCTTTTATATCGTTATTATATTCTGGTGATAAAATAATATCTATAT
>CAMTHN010000094.1 GCA_947072265.1 uncultured Clostridia bacterium
CTATAATAGATAATAATTTAGAAACACAAAATGTTGAAGATAAAAACTCTAATTATAATTTAGATTATCAAAATATATTTTATAATAAATTAGAAAATAATGATAATCCTAGTTTAGTAGAATCAACTTTTAATGAGCAAGATTTATTAATTGATGAGGATGAAAATAATAAACCTTATACAAATGATAATGTTGAATATAATCCGGATAAAGATGATAACTTCACCATACAGCCGGACAACCCAACTCCAAGTATTCCAGTTCCAAATATTCCATATCCCCCTAAACCAGAGGAAGAAATTAATCCTATTCCTCCTACTACAAATTTATCTGATTTAACTATTAAAATAAATGGTAAATTAATTACAGATAACCCAATAAATATTGTCTCCCAAGTTGTTTCTGCCGAGATGAGCCCTAATTTTCATCCAGAAGCGATAAAAGCACAAGCTGTTGCATCACACTCATATATAAGATACAACAATACTAAAGGTATATATCCTTCAGTTGGTGTAAGACCTATAAATGATAATATAAAAACTCTATCAGCTCAAGTTATAAATAAATTAGTATATTATAATAATGAAATTTCCAACACAGTTTATCACGCAACATCAGCGGGAAAAACAAATTCCTCTGCCGATGTATGGGGTGGAACGATTCCCTATTTAATAAGTGTTGATAGTTTTTATGATGATGGTAATCGTTTTTCTAATGCTAAAAATTGGAATACAAAGGTTATAATAGATAAAAATAGAATTCAAAATATGGTGAAAAAAAATGCAAATATAGATCTTCCTTTTGGTAAAGAAAAAGAATGGTTTCAATTTTTATCACAATCACAAGGTGGACTAACATCGGGTGGATATATAGCAAGGATAAATTTATTTAACAATACTCATGCAAATGGAAAAACAATAACTGGCAGAGATATTAGAGAAAAAATATTAGTAGAAAACGGAAAATTTTTACTTAAGAGTCCAAAATTTGATATCAATTATTTAGATAATAATTTTACATTCTCTACATATGGATATGGACATGGTGTTGGTATGAGTCAGGATGGTGCCAACGGATATGCTAATAATTCATCATATTCTTATATAGACATTTTAAAACACTATTACACAGGTGTACAAGTTAGATAGATTAATAATAAAATAATAAAAACATTAGAGAAATTATTCTCTAATGTTTTTATTATTTTATTATTAATCTAGTTTACCACCAATAAGTTCTATATCAACTTTATTTTCATAACAAGATATTGCTGCTATTTTTAAAGCTTCTGTAATTTTTTCTAATTCTAAATATGGCTGATTAACTTTTGAAATAGCCTGTTGTGGTATAAAAGGAACATGTATAAAACCAGCTCTTATGATTTTATGCGTATATTTTGTAGCAATCAGATGAAGAACTCCATACATAATATGGTTACAAACAAAAGTTCCTGATGTATTAGATACACTACTTAAAATATTATTTTCAAGTATATCATTAACTATGGCTTTTATAGGTAATGTTGTAAAATATGCAGCTGGACCATCTTTAAAAATATAAGTATCGATAGGTTGATTTCCATCATTATCACATATAGACGCATCATTGATATTTATACCAATTCTCTCTGGAGTTATACCAAATCTACCCCCAGCTTGACCTATAGAAATAACAACATCTGGATCATATTTTTGGATAGCATAATCAACTTGATCAATAGACTTTTTAAAAACTGTAGGAATCATAATTTTTATAATTTCTATATCTTTTATTTTATCTGGCAAAAGCTTTACAGCCTCCCAAGAAGGATTTATCTTTTCTAATCCAAATGGATTAAACCCTGTAAATAATATTTTTATATAAATCACCCTTTTTAAATTTTTCTAGTTAAAAGCTAAAAAATACATAAGTAAAATATGACCTATAAGAGCAATTACAGCGACTGGAGCTTGATATTTAATAATACTATATTTATCTCTTATCTCCAAAAGAGCAACAGGTACAATATTAAAATTAGCTGCCATAGGTGTTAAAAGAGTTCCACAATACCCAGCAGTTAAACCTAAAGCCCCTACAATAGCAGGGTTTCCACCCTGCATAATAACAAAAGGTATTCCTACACCTGCGGTAACCACTGAGAAAGCGGCAAATCCATTACCCATTATTATTGTAAATAAAGCCATCCCTATACAATATGCAATAACTCCAAATAATCGATTTTGTTCAGGGATTATTCCAGATATTGATTCTGTTATTACAGTTCCAACACCAGCCGATGTAAATAAAGTTCCTAAAGCTGCTAATAGTTGTGGTAAAATAATTACAGCCCCCATAGATTGAACCAACCTATCTCCATCTACAGCAATATTTTTAGGGCTGGATTTAGTTATAGCTATAACTGCTATAACTGCTATAACTGCAGCAGCCCCAATTGCTGCTGTGCCGCTTAAAATTTTTAATTGCGCTATTCCAAATGCAAAAACAGCAATTAATATAGAGGGAATAAAAATTTTATTCCCTATTCTATCAGATCGTATCTGCGATTGTTTTTCATCTATTGGAGTTATATGGGATATTTGAACCTGTTTTGTAGCTGTAAGTATGGCTATAATTACAATCATTACACCAACTATATACCCCTCTAAATATGGTCCTAAAATAAATGTTCCTGATAATAATGTCCAAAATAAACCCGTACCATACCTCGTTTTAAGTTTTTTATCAGTAAAACTTCTATATCCTGTATATAAGAAAAATAAACCTATTAAAATATAAAATATTTCTAAAAGTATATTATCAAAATTATTCATAATTATTCTCCTTTAATAAAATATTATTTGCTTTCATTAGATGATTTAATGCTATATTTCATCTTAAGCTTTTTATCTAGAAGAAGATTTTGAATAGTTCCTAAAACAAAAATAAGTATTGCAGAAGGAATACAAGATATAGCTATATTTAAAGGATCAACATTATACCCTAAATCTGAAAAAGTTCCTACAATTAAAAGAACTCCCCCTGCTCCTAAAAATAAATTTTGTCCAAAAAAATTTCCATAGTTATCCTGTGCACAAGCTGACGCTTTTATTAAATCCACATCATCTTCATCAATATTTTTATATGCAACAATAGCAGCCCCTTGTGCCATCGGATTAATAATTGGTCGAACAAATTGAGGATGTCCACCAAGTCTTAAAGATAGAGCAGAAGTTATCTGTCTAAGAGCTAAATATATTATATTTATACCACCAACAGATATTTTTTTTGTTTTTTTAATAAGTTCAACAGCACGTTGTTTTAACCCATATCTTTCACTAATCCCAATTACAGGTAGAGTTAAAATAAATAAAGTCATCAACCTTTGAGAAGTAAATGTAGTTCCTAGAATATTTAAAACTTCAATAATATTCATTCCTGAAACAAGTCCAGTAACTATGCCGGCGGTTACAACAGTGGCAATAGTGTCTTTTTTAAGAACAAATCCAAAAACAACTATTACTATTCCTATTAATTTTATCATCCAATATTCATCTCCAAATTTAATATGTATTTACAAAATTATACCATAAATTAAAAATCTATTCAATATATAATCATCATAAATAC
>CAMTHN010000095.1 GCA_947072265.1 uncultured Clostridia bacterium
ATATATAATATATCCTAAAAGTTCTCCTATTATTAAAAAAAATCTAATATTTCCATCACTTGCTGTTATAAAAAATAATAATGTTAAAATTGTTATGAATAAAAAAAATAAAATATCTTGAATAAAGATAAATATAAAATTAAATTTAATATTTATCCTAAGTATCCTAAAAAAATCATATAAAAAACCAAAAGAAAATCCTAATATACAAGAATATAAAAAATATATTGTTTGGTTAGAAACTACATACAATAAAATCACACCTATTTAAATAATTTAGAAAAAAATCCACCATCTCTTTTTGTATCATCCAAATAAATTAAAGCAAATATGTCTCCTTCAACGCTTAATTCTCCTGTTTCTACATTAAGTTTATTTATATGCAGATCTTTTCCTTTTATATTTAAATCTCCCATATCTGTAAAAGCAACTATTAAAGATTCATCAAAACTATCAATATCTATAACTCCTGATACCACAAGTTTTTTTCTATCCTCTAATATAATATTATGAGGTAATCGTATAATATTCTTATCATCTTTCATATTTAAAGCTCCTTTATTTATCATTTATTATTATAAAATATATGATAAATAATAGAATATTATGACTAATTTATTATAACATAATTATTTATAGAGGTTTCTTTACTTTCAACTTTTGGAATGTCCACAACTTTTACTTTAAGGCTAGTCTTTCCAATACATATATCTATTATATCCTCTATTTTTACAATATATGACGGCTTTGCTGGTGTGTTATTAACAATAATTTTTCCTGCGTCACATGCTTTATTTGACACCGTCCTTCTTTTTATAAGTCTTGTCATCTTTAAGTATTTATCAAGCCTCAAAATAAATTACCCCTTTTCATAAATATTATAAATAAGGAAATCGGTCATAGACCGATTTCCTTATTTTGAAACTAGCTCTTTTAATGATTTTCCTGCTTTAAACGCCGGAACTCTTGTTGCAGGGATAGATAGTTTTTCACCTGTTAAAGGATTCTTACCTTCTCTAGCCGCTCTATCTCTAACCTCAAATGTTCCAAATCCAACAAGTTGAACTTTTTCACCTGTAGAAAGTGTTTCAGAAATAATTTCTATGCATGTATTAACAGCTTTTTCAGAATCTTTTTTTGAAAGTTGAGATTTCTCTGCAACTTTACTAATCAAATCTGTTTTTGTCATTTTATTTAAACCTCCTATTTAATATCTAAAATAATTAAATTAAATTAAATGTATTTATTATATCATTCAATATAATAAATACATTTAACCTATTAGTCAATAGTTTTTAAATATAAATTACTTAGAAACTATTTTAGAAAATAATTTTAGCAACTTATCACCTTTAGGTAACATCATAATATCATCTTCTGTTATAGCTTTTAAAATAATCAAAACTATCATATAAACAACTCCAGCTAAACCTATAGAAATAATTGTTGATATATTTTTTGAAATCATTCTACTTACCAAACCATAACTACTCCACGCAGTTATGCCACAAAAAAAGCCTGCTATTAAAGGTTTTACAAATATATTAAAATATGATATCTTCACTTTAATAATATGTTTTAAAGAGAATAAACAAAAAATTAATATCAATCCATAACAAGCAATAGTTCCTAATGGAGCTCCAATTATATTTATACTTGGTATACCAACTAGTATATAATTTATTATATACTTTATTGTTGCTCCAATTAGCATAAAAATAACAGGTAAATATTGCCTACCAACACCCTGTAGGATAGCAAAGATAGGTGTTACAATAGATAAAAATATAACTCCTATACCCATTATACTTAATGTAGGTGCAGCTACAAGTGCATCACTAGATTTTGAACTATATAATAACATTAGTATTTGTTCAGACATTATAAATATTCCCGTACCTGCTGGTATAGCAAAAAAAGTTGTCACTCTTATAACTGATTCAACACTTTTTTTTAAAGATTTATTATTATTCATAGCAAATTGTGCACTAACATTTGGCAAAGCACTCTTGGCAAAAATATTTGTAAAAGCTGGAACGAGGTTAAAAATAGAAACTGCAAGACCTCCATAAGCTCCCCAAATAAAATTAGATATAGTTCCTTTTTCTATAATTTCTATTGGTATAAGTCCGTTAAAAGATGATATAAGTTCCTCTAAATTCGTATCAACAATATGATCAAGTCTAGATATTATAGTTACTAGATCTATCATAGATGTTAGATTTATAACTAAAGCTCCTATAGAAATAGGTATAGCTATAGAGATGAGTTTTTTTAGTATTATTTTTCCACCACTAGCTTTTGGTGAGTCTATTAGCATTTTTTTCGTTATATAATTTAATTTCTTCTTATGTATATAAATCAAATATACCATACCTATAAATGTACTAATAGTAACTCCTAGTATCGCTGCTGCTGATGCATATGGAAGAATTATTAAATTTGCCTCTTGTCTACTTTTTGCAATAACACCAAAAACAAATCCTGTTTTTGAATATTGATAAAAACCAATATTGATTACACTAGATGACATAAATAACCCTAATATTAATTTCACAAAACTTTCAATAATTTGAGATATAGCTGTAGGCTTCATATTTCTAAGCCCTTCATAATATCCTCTAAAAGATGACATAATACAGCCAAAAAAAACAGCTGGAGCTATCGCTATAATTGATAAAAAAGATTTTTCATCTGCAAAAGTTGTAGAAAAATACTTTGCTATAAAAACTATAAAGAAAAAA
This sequence comes from uncultured Clostridia bacterium, assembly GCA_947072265.1. GTDB lineage: Bacteria > Bacillota > Clostridia > Oscillospirales > Ruminococcaceae > CAMTHN01. The sequence goes on from CAMTHN010000095.1 coordinate 2,745, forward strand.
CCTACAATTCCAGTTAAAAAATAAAAAGTACTAGATATTTTAAATATTTTTCTTGCATCCCTATAATTACCTTTAACAGAAGCTTCTGAAACAAGTTTAGAAACTGCGGCTGGAAAACCCGCCATAGCAAGGGTGTATATTGGGACAAATATATTATAAGCGGTACTAAAATATCCCATTCCAGTATTTCCAAGGATATTACCCAACGGTATTTTGAAAAAAGCACCTATTATTTTAACAATAATCATAGATATTCCAAGTATTGTTGCTCCATATATGAAACTCTGTCTGTGATCTTTTGACAAATAAAACACTTCCTTAGGAATCAAATATTAATTCATTTTATGAAATATAATCCATCTTTATACATAAATACTATTATATTATTCTGATAAAGTTGTATAATCTTTAATATTATTTTTTTCCAAATTATCCCCGCAATTATAGCAGTATGCATAATCTAAAGATATACTTGTTCCGCAAGAATTACAAATCTTTTCATGTTTTATATTAGATATTTTTTGAATTATATCTTTTTGTTCAAAAAACAGCTTATCAACATCTATTAAAAGTTTTTTAACAATATCTCCATTATCTCTATTTTTTTTATTCATAGAATAAACAGCGTTTCCCAATTCTTCAAAAGTTTTTTTTATTTGAGAATTAATATTCATAGATTTTAATTTTAACTTTGATACTCCGACAACTTCCTCTGTTTTATTTGTAGCAATTTTTGCAACATCTTTTGCTTTAGATATAACATTATCAAATAATCCCATAATAATTACCACCTTTTATTATATAATAAATTTTGAAAAATATTTATTATTTTGTTTTTCATATAAAAT
>CAMTHN010000096.1 GCA_947072265.1 uncultured Clostridia bacterium
ATATATTTATAGAGGAGGTAATAAATTTGAGAAGATGTAATAGACCTAAATGGCCTTGTTATATTTTGATATTACTAGGATGTTTTATATCTATAATATTACTTAGCTCTATAAAATTAATATTTATAGGATTAAGTATTATATTAATAATAATCGGTCTTATAATGTTATGTTCATAAAATAAAAGTTATTATTGGAGGAATACATATGAAAGTTATTATATTAAAAAGTCCCAAAATATTATCTAAATTTTTAAAAATAATATTTAAAATAAAAAATTAAATAAAAAAAGCTATTTTAAATAATATTAAGATAGCTTTTTTTTTAAATTTAAAATATAATATATACTATAAAAATTATTATATAGATATTATAGGAGATGATTATAATTAAATATAATTTAATAGCAAAAGAAATATTTCAATCTCTAGGTGGAAAGGAAAATATAAAGGGTGTTGCACATTGCGCTACTAGATTAAGAATAGTTTTAAAAGATCAAAATGTTATTAATATAACATCATTAGACAATATATCTGCTATAAAAGGAACATTTAGTAATGGAGGACAATACCAAATTATTTTAGGAACTGGTATAGTTAATGAGGTTTATTCAGAATTATTAAAATTAACAGATATATCCGATATGTCAACTGATAATATAAAAGATTTAGCATCTGAACAGATGAATATTTTCCAAAAATTTTTAAAAATGATATCAGATATTTTTGTACCAATTATTCCAGCAATTGTTGCAGGCGGTCTTTTGATGGGATTAAATAATTTATTAACATCTTCTGGGTTATTCATTCAAGGAAAATCAATTATTGAAGCATATCCTCAATTTAAAGATATAGCAAGTTTAATAAATACATTTGCTAATGCAGCGTTTATTTTTTTACCAATTTTACTCGGATTTTCTGCTACAAAAAGATTTGGTGGAAATCCTTTTTTAGGCGCGACTATTGGTATGCTTATGGTTCATCCAGACTTATTAAACGCCTATGATCTTCCAAATGCTTTAATTGAAAATAATGTTCCTGTCTGGGAAATATTTGGTGTTACTATACAAAAAGTTGGGTATCAAGGTTCAGTATTACCTGTATTAGCTTCATCTTTTATTTTAGCAAAATCAGAAAAATATATAAGAAAAATAATGCCATCATTTTTAGATATGTTATTAACACCTCTATTAGCTATATTTATAACAGGTATAATAACATTTACATTAGTCGGACCTTTCACTCGTGGAGTCGGAGATTTATTGACATCCACTATTATGTGGCTATATCAAACTTTGGGTCCAATTGGTGGAGGAATTTTTGGATTTATATATGCTCCATTTGTAATAACTGGAATGCACCATAGCTTTATAGCTGTAGAAACCCAATTAATTTCAAATATATCAACTACAGGAGGATCATTTATATTTCCTATTGCTGCAATATCAAATATTTCACAGGGTTCAGCAGCATTGGCTATTTTCTTTTTATTGAAAAACGGAAAGATAAAAGAGATAGCTTCCGCTTCTGGTATATCTGCTTTATTAGGAATTACAGAACCTGCTATGTTTGGTGTTAATTTAAAATTAAGATATCCATTTATTGCAGCTATGATAGGATCTGCTATTTCTTCTGCATATCTATCTTTAACAAATGTAATGGCGGTAGCATTAGGAGCGGCGGGAATTCCTGGAATTATTTCAATTAACCCTACATCTATTATTAATTATATAATAGCTATGATAATTTCATTTATTATAACTTTTATAACTACTATAATTTTTTTCAAATATCAAAATAAAAAGACAATATAAATTTATAAATAATAATTTCGAAGGAGAATATATGAAAAAATGGACTAGAGAGGAAAGATATCAAAAATTAGAAGATATTCCTGATATTGATATCAAAAATTTAGAAAAAATAGTATTAAACTGTAGTTTTCGTCAAAAATTTCATATTCAACCTAAAACAGGATTGTTAAATGATCCAAATGGGTTTAGCTATTTTAATGGAAAATATCATCTATTTTATCAATGGTTTCCATTAGGAAGTGTACATGGATTAAAATATTGGTATCATGTAAGTTCTCTAGATCTAGTAAATTGGGATCAAGATGGAATTGGAATTTATCCAGGAGATAAAAATGATTCTCATGGAGCATATTCTGGTAGTGGAATTGTACATAATAATAAGTTATACTTAATATATACAGGAAATATAAGAGATTATAATTGGATTCGTGATTCTAAGCAATGTCTTGCTATTATGGATAAAGAAAGTAATATTATTAAACAAAATAAACCAGTAATAGATTCGATTCCAGAAGGATATACAGAACATTTTAGAGATCCAAAAATATTTAAAAAAGATGATTTATATTATTGTTTTATTGGTGCACAAAGAAATAATTTAACGGGATGTATAGTTTATTATCAATCAAAAAATTTAATTAATTGGAATTTAGTAGGAGAGCTAAATACAAGTTTAAATAAATTTGGATATATGTGGGAATGTCCTGATTATTTTGAATTAGATAATAAAGGAATAGTCATTTTTTCTCCTCAAGGAATTAAAGAATCAGGTGATTTATTTAATAATATATATCAATCCGGTTATTTAATAGGAGATAAGGTTGATTTTTCTAATAGAAGTTTTTCACATGGTTCTTTTATAGAATTAGATAGGGGATTTGATTTTTACGCACCACAAACTATGGAAGATAATAAAGGAAATAGAATTTTAATTGGTTGGATGGGACTTCCAGACATAAATTATCCAACTGATAAAAATGGATGGGCAAATTGTTTGACATTACCTAGAATTTTAGAAATAAGAAATAACAAAATTATACAAAGGCCAATTGATGAATTATACAAATTACAAAAATCTAATTTAAACATAAGTGATAGTCTAATAAATCAAGAAAAATCATATGATGGATTTAATGGAATAGAATATAATTTAAAGTGTAAATTCAAAAATATTATTGGTAAATCTGTGGGTGTTAAATTAAGAACATCTTTAATAGAAGAAACTATGATCTATTATGATATAATAGATCGAAAAGTTGTTTTTGATAGAAGTAAATCTGGAGAAAAATTTGCAATAGAATATGGAGAAGTTCGTAAATGTTTTATGGATGGATTAGAAATAGAATTTAACATATTTGTAGATAGGTCGTCTGTTGAAATTTTCATTAATAATGGACAAGAAGTTTTTACAAGTAGAATTTTTCCTTCTAAAAAAAGTGATGGAATAATATTTTTTACAAAAGGCCAATCATCATTAGAAGCAGATATATATCAATACTAATATTAATTTAATAATTTAAGTTCGCTAAATAAATATTTAGCGAACTTAAAGGAAGGTTGAAAATGTATAAATCAGATATTCCAAAATTATTAGATGATTTTTTAATATATTTAATAAGTGTTAAAGGATACTCAGAAAAAACTGTTATTGGATATTATTTAGATTTAAAACTATTTATAAAATATATGTATA
>CAMTHN010000097.1 GCA_947072265.1 uncultured Clostridia bacterium
TCAATTATCAAAAAATAAGAAAGAGAATCAAAAAAAATCTATAGAGAGAAACCAAATTGAAGTTGAAAAAAATAAAAAATCTTTAGAAGAATCTTTAAAACATAGTGAAGAAAATGTAAGTAATATATCCAAAATTCAGGCAGAGCATAGATTTTCCGTAGAACAATTAGAGGCACAAAAAGCACAGATAGAAAACGAAATATTTGAAGCTTTAAAAGAAGCGGATGAAAATATGGATTTTATAGGTGGAGATTGGATTTGGCCTGTTCCAGGATATAACTATATATCATCACATTATGGATGGAGAGATGGATATCTTCATAAAGGAACAGATATTTCTGGATCGGGTATTCACGGGAAGCCAATTGTTGCGATTAATAGTGGTAAAGTTATTAAAGTTGAAAAAAATCATAGACCGGGATATAGCTATGGAATGTATGTTATGGTTGATCATGGAGGTGGATATGTTTCTCTATATGGTCATATGAGTGATATTAATGTTAGTGTTGGAGATTGGGTTAAGAGAGGTCAACCTATAGGTAAAGTTGGAAATACTGGATGGTCAACAGGGCCTCATCTTCATTTAGAAATTAGAGTTAATGGAACTGCACAAAATCCTATGAATTATATAAAGAGACCTTAATAATTATGATATTTTTAATTTAAGAATGTTATATAGAAATAAAAAAAATAATATGATATAATTATATATCATATTATTTTTTTTATTGAAATGGAGCGTTTTATGAATAAAAAAATATCAGTTAAATTTAGTGTAATATTAATTTTATTAAGCGTTATTTTAACTACATTTATTTCTATTATTATTAGTATGAATATTTTTAATTTGAAAATTAATAATATTACACTTAAAGAAAGCACATATAATAAAATATCAGAAGTTTATAATGCAATAGAAGAGTATTATGTTGGAGATATAAAAGAAGAGGATATTATAGAGGGTGCAGCAAGAGGTATGATAGATTCTTTAGGTGATAAATATTCTAATTATATGGATGAATCAGAAGTTGAAAATTATATGAAATCATCTGATGGAGTTTTAGTGGGAATCGGAGTTACAGCAAAGGAAAACACGGGAAATGGTGGAATTAAGATTGTAAGTGTATTTGAAGGTTCCCCAGCGTTTGAAGCAGGTATAAAAAGAGAAGATATTATTGTTTCTGTAAATGGAGAAGATATAACTCCTAATAAATTTGAAGATAATATAAAAAAAATTCGAGGAGAAATTGGAAGTGAAGTTAAGCTTAAATTTATTAGAGATAATCAAGAAATTGATATAAGTATTATTAGAAGATCTATAACTGTAGAATCAATAAATTATAAAATGATAGGTGATATAGGGTATATTAAAATAAGTGAATTTAATAACTCAACTACACAGCAATTTAAAAATGCTTTAAAAGAAATAGAAATGCAAAAAGGCAAAGGAATCATCTTTGATGTAAGAGATAATCCGGGAGGAACATTAAAAAGTGTTTCTGCTATGGTTGATATGATTGTTCCAGAGGGGCCGATTATTATTGCTGAGTATAAAGGTGGAAAAACAGAAGTTTTAAATACATCTGATAAAAAAGAGATAAATATTCCTATGGTTATTATAACAAATGGGAATAGTGCAAGTGCGTCAGAATTATTTACAGGAGCTTTAAGAGATTATGACAAAGCAATAGTTGTTGGAGAAAAAACATTTGGTAAAGGAATAATGCAATCACTTATTCCTTTATCTAAAAAAACAGGGGTAAATTTAACAACTGCATATTTTAATCCACCAAAAAGTCCAAATTTTCATGGAATAGGTATTGAGCCAGATTTTCATATAGCTATGACAGAAGATATAAAATCCAGATTTCCTGATATATCTGAACAAGAAGACATACAATTACAAAAAGCAATTGAAGTTATTAACACATTAAAATAATAAATTAAGAATTATACCACTAAAAAAAACATATTAATTAGTTATATTAATATATTTTGGAGTGGTATAATTTTGTTTAGTGTTATTATAAAAAATGAAAATAAATATGAAAATAATATTTTAAAAAGTATAAAAAAATTTTGCAGAAGAAAGTCTTTTTATATAGATAATATTGATGATAATGGAATAAAATTTTATGTTATACGTATAGAAAATTATAAATATGTTGACTGGAGAGAGATAGAATTTTTTTTAGGTAAAACATTAGGTAAAGTTATTTTTGAAGAAGATTTTACTATAACAAAAGAGGTTGGAATAGATAAATTTGATACCTCTGATTATGATAACAAGCTTACGCAGAATGGTATTGAATATATATTAAAAAAATTATATATCAATAAATTTAATAGTATTATTACGCTTATAGATTTTAGAGGACGATTTATAGATTATGCAAATATTATTGCAAAATATACTTATAAGTTTAAAATAATAACAGATAGAATAGATTTTTATAGTAAATTTTCTGAAAAGATTGCTTATAATTATGGAAATTCTGTAATCGTTACTCCAATAGTTAATAATTTAAATGAAAATAATTTAGTTATCTGTCCTGATTGTAATTCTTATACATTTTTAGAAAACTTAAATATACCAATTATTGGTTCTGGAAAAACAAATCAAAGTTTGATTTATTCCAATTTTCAAAATGATGAAATTAAATATATAGAAGATTATATACCTAGAGGTATAGATATACACACATTTAAATCTGCTTTATATAGTTGTTGTAATATAAAATCTATAGGGGATTATACACCAAAATACTGTTATATAGCTGGAAAAAAGGTTTTTATAGACGATATTTTTTTAAAAATATTTAACGCTTGACAATGTATGTATATATTTAATATAATTAAGTTTAATATTATATTTTTAGGAGGTTGGACATTGGCTAATAAAAAAGTTATTTTGACTGATGAGGGTCTTAAAAAACTTGAAAAAGAACTAGAACAATTAAAGACTGTTAAAAGGAAAGAGGTTGCAGAAAAGATAAAAGTAGCTTTATCTTTTGGAGATCTTTCTGAAAATAGTGAATATGATGAAGCTAAAAACGAACAGGCTATGGTTGAAGCAAGGATAATGCAACTGGATTCTATACTAAAAAATGTTAAAGTATTGGATGAATCTCAGTTAAATACAGAATCTATAAATATAGGTTGTAAAATACTTCTTAAAGATATTGAAGAAAATGTAGATGTTAATTATCATCTAGTAGGATCAACTGAAACAGATCCTACTAACGGAAGAATTTCTGATGAATCGCCGGTAGGTAAAGCACTATTAACACATAAAGTTGGAGATATAGTTGAAATAGAAACTCCAGGTGGAATATCTTCTTTTGAAGTTTTAAATATATCAAAATAAATTTTTAATATTAATGCGGGCTGAAAGGCTCGCATTAATATTAAAACGACCAATAAATTAATATAATTTATATTTAGGAGAGTTTAATATGGA
>CAMTHN010000098.1 GCA_947072265.1 uncultured Clostridia bacterium
ATATAATAGATATAGAAGATTTAGAGCAAGTTAAAGTTAGAAAAGAGAAACTAGATTATTTAAAAGATAATGGAAAAGACCCATTTGCTATTTCCAAATATAATGTAACTGATTACTCAAAAGATATAATAGAAAACTTTGATGAATATAGTGAAAAAATTGTAAGTATTGCAGGACGTATTGTTAATTTTAGAGAGATGGGAAAAGCAAGTTTTGTAAATATATTAGACAGTTTAGGAAAAATTCAGGGATATATTAGACAGGATAAAGTTGGAGAAGATAGCTATCAAGATTTTAAAAAATTTGATATAGGAGATATTGTAGGTTTAAAAGGAGAAATATTTAAAACAAAAAAAGGAGAAATTTCTGTAAAAGCTCATGAAATAGTTTTGTTATCTAAATCTCTTTTACCTCTTCCAGAAAAATTTCATGGTCTAAAAGATACGGATATGAGATATAGACAAAGGTATGTTGATCTAATAGTTAATGAAGATGTTAAAAATACTTTTTATAAAAGAAGCCATATAATAAAAGAAATGAGAAAATTTCTTGATAATTTAGGGTATATGGAGGTGGAAACTCCAATTCTTCATACTATTGCTGGGGGGGCTGCAGCAAAGCCGTTTAAAACCCACCATAATGCATTAAGTATGGATATTTTTATGAGAATTGCACCCGAATTACATTTAAAAAGGTTAATAGTTGGAGGGTTTGATAAAGTTTATGAAATAGGAAGAGTTTTTAGAAATGAAGGAATTTCTATAAAACATAATCCAGAGTTTACCATATTAGAACTTTATCAAGCTTATAGTGACTATGAAGATATAATGAATTTAACAGAAAATTTGATAAGATATGTCTGTGAACAAGTTTTGGGAACTAGTAAAATTAATTATCAAGGAACAGAGATAGATTTTTCTAAACCATTTGAAAGAATAACTATGGTTGATTCTGTGAAAAAATATTCTGGTGTTGATTTTAAAGATATTTTAACATTAGATGAGGCCAAAATAATTGCAAAAAGTCATAATATAACTTTTGAAAAATATCATCAAAAAGGTGATATCCTAAATTTGTTTTTTGAAAAATATGTTGAAGAAAGATTAATACAACCAACATTTTTAACAGAACAACCTGTAGAGATATCCCCCTTGTCAAAAAGAAAACAAGACAATCCAGATTATACAGAAAGATTTGAGTTATTTATACTTGGAAGAGAATATGCAAATGCTTTCTCTGAGTTGAATGATCCCATTGATCAAAAAGAAAGATTTCAAAAACAAGTTGAACTTAAGAGTATAGGAAATGAAGAAGCAACTGATATGGATGATGATTTTATTACTGCTTTAGAATATGGATTGCCACCAACAGGTGGACTAGGTATAGGAGTGGATAGACTAGTTATGCTTCTTACAGATAGCTTATCTATTAGAGATGTTTTGCTTTTTCCAACTATGAAACCAAAAAACTAGGTGAATTTTATGGAAAATAATTGTAAATATAATAGTATAAAAAATAAGATTGAAAATTTTTTTTATCATTATAAATGGATAGTAATGATTTTTATAATAGTGATTTCTATTATTATTATCCTTATTGTTAATCTTTTTAATAGGCCATCCTATGATTTAACAGTACTAATGGTTGGAGATTATTCTTTTTTATCTGAATATGACAAGATAGATCAAGTTTTAAAAGAATATGCAGATGATTATAATCAAGATGGAGAAATTTTAATAGAACTAGTTCCTTTTACTATACAAAATGAAGAAAACTCAACAAACCCATATCCTAATGCACTCAATCTATCTAAGCTTATGGCTAATCTAACATTGTCTAGCACTGTTATTTATATTATAGATGAGTATGTTTATGAGTCTATAGGGACAGAGAACGCTTTTATCAATTTAGAATTAGAATATGGAGATATTTATGGAGTTAAAGACGATAAATTTAATATAGAAAATACTGAATTTTTACAAAAATTAAATCTTCAAAATTTTCCAAAAGATTTTTCTATACTTGTAAGAAATATAGAAGATTTTTCTGACAAAAATGAAGAAAAAGTTATTTTAAATTATAATAATTCTAAAAAATTTGTAAATAATATAATAACAAATACTTATAAATAATAGAAAGGAGGGTTTATTTAATGAAATCTAAAAAATCATTTTATATAATAATAGGGTTTATTTTGGTTATTATCATTGCTATTTCTTTTATTTGGTTTGGATCTTATAATAAAATTGTAAAGTCGGATATTGGAGTTGATGAGGCATATAGCAATATTCAAACCCAGCTACAAAGGCGTATAGATTTAATCCCAAATTTAGTGGAAACTGTTAAAGGTTTTGCTTCTCAGGAAAAAGAGGTTATAAAATCCGTTAGTGATGCACGAGCAGCGATGATGGGGGCAAAAAGTATTGAAGAGAGTGCTCAAGCTTCTAGTCAAACTTCATCAGCTTTAGGCCGTCTTTTTTCTATATCAGAACAATATCCTGATTTAAAATCTAATCAAAATTTTATTGCTTTACAAGATCAATTAGAAGGCACAGAGAATAGGATAGCTCAACATAGGACAAAATATAATGAATCGGTAAAGGAATATAATACTATGATAAGACTTATGCCTACATCAATTGTTGCATCTATTATGAATTTTGATGAAAAAAAATATTTTGAGGCAGATGAGGGTGCAGATGATGTTCCAGAGATTAATTTTGGAAAATAATTTAAAAAAAATTATTAAAATTTCATATATATTTATATGTTTTTTATTTCTGTTTAACGGTAAAGAGATATCTCCTCTAGATTTAAAGCCTACAGAAAAGTTTTTTATTAATGATTATGGGAATATTATCAGTAGTAGTGTAGAAGATGAAATATATGCTATGGGGGTTCAGTTATATGAAAAAACGACATCACAGGTTGTAGCTGTAACAACTGATAATATTGGGAATTATTCTATAGAAGATTTTTCTATTAAATTAGCCGATAATTTTGGAATAGGGGATAAAAATAAAGATAATGGTATTTTACTTATATTTTCTAAACAAGAAGGAAATATTCGAATAGAAGTTGGGTATGGTCTTGAGGGTGCTATTACTGATTCATATAGTGGTAGAATTTTAGATATGTTTTTTTTGGATTCTGCTAGGCAAGGAGATGTTTCTAAAGCTTTTTTAGAAACATATAAAGCTATTACAGCTATGGTTTATAAAGAATATGGATTGGAGTATAGTTCTAATTATATAGTTGGGGATATTCAAAATAAAAGGTTTGATAAAACATATGGAATACTGGGAATACTGGCTATTATAATATTTTTATTTGTTTCTAGATTTGGTGGTGGATTTTCTGGAATGGGTCGAAGAAGACCATTTATATCTGGAGGCTTTTCTGGAGGAGGATCTTTTGGAGGAGGAGGCT
>CAMTHN010000099.1 GCA_947072265.1 uncultured Clostridia bacterium
GTATTATGGTTAAGTATAATGAAACTACAAATATGTTTGATATTCTAACAACAGAAGATATACTTAAGATGAATATTTCTAGTATTGATGATTTAATTGATAATAAAATCGGATTTAGAAAAAATACTAACGAAATTTTTAGGGGAGATGGAATTAGTTTAGAAGAAGTTTCTTTTTTTCAAACTTTTGACAGCTCAGGAAATTCAAATATTTCAGATATACAAAGAATGTCTTTTGAAATATTAGGATTTAAAGGTTTTGAAGGAATGAAATCTTATTTAGACGGTTCTAAGGGATATAAAAATGATTTAGAGGCTATTCGTGGAATATTTGGAGAAGAATCTCTTACATTTGATAGTTATAAAAAAGATATCTTTAAGTATATAAAATCTAAAATGTCTTCTGAAGAACTTGCCGGTATAAATTTAATAGAATTAAAATCTAATTTTAAAGATTTATATAATAGAGCAATAATATCTTCTGATTTTACAAATGTAAAAACTTTAAAATCTGGAATCTTTAAGGATATAAAATCTTATACAGGAGATTTTGCATCTAATATATTTTCAGATGATGAAAAGCCGGATATATCATATGGAATAAGTACAGCTGAAGAATTTATAGAATATTTAACTGCTGATCCTTTTGGAGATTTTAAAATAATTGCAGATATTGATTTCGTTGGAATTAATGGGGAAAATGATTACTATGTAGAAAATTTTAACGGAAGTATAGATGGGAATAACCATATAATTAATGGCATTTCTAAACCATTGATTAAAAATATTGATAAAGCTACTATTTCTAATATAAAAATTACCGCTTCACAGATATCATCTGTAAAAGATATAAATATTGGATTTATTGGTATGAATGGAAGAGACTCTAAATTTAGTAATATTTATATTTTAAGGTCAAATATAAGTTCCACTTCTTTTAATAGTTATGTTGGAAGTATTTTAGGAAGTGATAGAAATAGCGTTATATCAAACTCTAGTGTAAAGTCTGGAAACGTTTTTGGAAATGGAGCTTCTGTTGGTGGGTTAGTAGGTACGAAAATAGGGGGAAGTATTTCTAATAGTTATAGTTCTGGAACTAGCATTGTAGGTGGATTTATAAATACATTTGCTGGAGGTCTTGTTGGAATTACCAGTGGATCTATTATAAATTCCTATTCATCATCTAATGTAACTAGTGCTTTTATCGCTGGAGGGCTTATTGGGAATGGAAATTTTGGAGATATTAGTTTGATTGAAAATAATTTCTTTTCGGGACGCTCTAGTGGAGGAAAGATATATGGAATTGCTAATATAGATAAATTTAAAAATAACTATGAATTAGAAAAAGCTGAAGGGGATAGTAATATAGATGATGGAAAAATAAATCAAGTTGATTTTTCAATCTCTTCCACCAGTGATTTTTATTCTAATTCATTAGGTTGGGATACAGTTAATATCTGGGATATTTCTGATTTGGAAAGAGGAATACTTCCAAAGTTAAATAATATAAATGATGATCAAGATTCCGAATTAATTCCAAAATAATAAATAAAAAAGATAGTGTGTAATATCGCTATTTTTTTTATAATAATTTTTAAGGAGGATAAAATGGTTGAAATATACAATGGTGTTTATCTAGGTAGTCAGGATGATTATGAAAATTTTATTAAAGGAAGAGATGGTTGGATGATTTTACAAGCATGTAAATATCCATATCACAAACAAGCAGTTGGGTATATTAATAAAATAGATGAAAGTCATCCAGAATATTTTTATGCATATAGAGAGAATAGATTGATATTAAATATTCTTGACAGTGATTTTGAAGAAAAGCACTGGGATATTATTATTAGTTATGGAATTAATTTTTTAAAAGAAAATTTTGGAAAATTTAAATTAATGATACATTGTAATTATGGAATATCTAGATCGTCTAGCATTGCTTTATTATTTTTAGTAGAGATGGGATTTTTAGATGGTGAAGATTTTAATGATATAGAGAAAAAATTTAAAAAGATATATCCTAACTATAGTCCGTCTAAAGGTATAAACGATTATATTAAAAAAAAATTGTATAAATAAAATAATATGGTAAAAATTGTTAAATAAATGATAATTTAATACGAATATATAAGTATGGAAAAAAATCCCAAAATGTTAATTTAATCTATATTTATTATTTATTTAAAAAGTTATTTAAGGAGAAATTTATGATTTTTACCAATAAATCAAAGAGAGCTATAAGCTTAGCTCTTTCTTTTTTAGTTTGTTTTACATTGGCTCTCCCAGCCTATGCAAAATCAACCATACAAACTGATAACCTTAATCTAGATAAATCTATTTCAATAAAATCAAGTGAATTTGAATCTTCAATATCGTCTAGGAGAATGGGTATAGTTAGGATTTTTGTTAATGCAGAAGATAATGTTACAAAAGGATTTAAATTTGTTATAGAAGGAAATGGAATAAAAAAAGAACATATAACTGGAGATGATGGGGCGATATATTTCACAGAAATCCCAGTTGGTGTATATACTATTCGACAGTTAGAAATTGATGATAGATATGTTGAAACATTAAAAAAAGAAGTTTCTGTGGAATCAAATCAAACTACCAATATTATATTTGAAAATCTACCAAAAAGAAGCAATGTAATAGGAAATATTATAGATAACAGTGGAAACAATATTGGAGGAGCTACAGTTTCTTTATATAAAAAGACAAATTTGATAAAACCTATTGATACTAAAATAAGTTTATCTAATGGATCATTTGAATTTTCTAATATTCAATATGGAGATTATATAATCAAAACATCTGGAACTTCTAACAATTTTTCTCATTCGGATAAAGAGATTCAGGTTAGAAAAAATGGAGGTTATACTGATATAGGAGATATATCTGCAAAAAATATTATGGGTAAAATTATTGGAAAAAATGTTAGTTTAGATAATGAATCACTAGGTATTTCTGGAGGAGTAATAGGTTTATATAAATATATTGATAGTTCTAAAAAAAGAAGCGTTCATATATCTAGTGTAACCGTTGATATTAATGGAAATTTTTCGTTTAATAATATATCTGAAGGAGATTATTACTTAAGAGATCTAGCTCCTGGTCAAGGATATGATACTATATTTAGAGATTATGATTTTAAAATAGATAAACCAAATCAAATTATAGAGATGATTTTAAAAAGCAAACCTTTAGTAGATGATATAAGTATTGGCAAAAATAAATTAAACCAAGAAGATAAAAATGCTTTAACTATTGATGAAAATATTTCTGGAATAAATTTCATTTCGGATGAAATAGCAGATGTTGAAAATCAATCTTTAGATGTTATAAATCTAAAACAAGAAGAAATAAATCCTAATAATTTAATTGATAATAATAATTTGAAAAATCTTTCTACCATAGAATTGGGC
>CAMTHN010000100.1 GCA_947072265.1 uncultured Clostridia bacterium
AGATAATATTTTATTGTTTTTTGGAGCATCAGAAGAAATATTTGTATTAGGAAAACAATATATGTCTATTATGGTTATAAGTAATATTTTTAGTTCGTTAGGATATACAATAAGCAATTCTTTAAGATCATTTGGAATGATAAAATTTCAGCTGCCATATAGTCTATCTCTTGCAATAATAAATATTATATCAAATATTATTTTATCATTTATATTTGATTTTGGGATTGTTGGAATAGCGATAGGGACTTTAATATCAGAAATTATAGGTTTTTTAGTTCCATTAATTTTAATAATATTAAAAAAATATTGGAAATTTAATATTTTGTTTACATTTAAAATATTTGTGAAAAATTTTATTGATATAATAAAAATAGGCTTTGTAGAATTTCTAATGCTCATAATGGGAGCGATAACAATATCTTTAACTAACGGTCTTCTTTTAAGGCTTGCAAGTCAGGAGTATATAGGTGTTTATACTATAACTTCATCGGTAGAAAGTTTGTTTTCTATGCCTTTAATTGGTTTTGGGCAAGGTGCACAGACAATTTTATCTTATTTTAATGGAAAGAAAGATAAAATTAAAATGAAAGAAGTCTTCACAAAATTTTTTATAATGGTTGTGGTTTTTAGTTTTTGTGCAGGTGGAATTATATTTATGAATCCTAATATTATTATATCAATGTTTACAAATAATCAAATATTTATAGATATCTCATCTACAGTGCTAAAGATAACTATTATAGGTTCAATACTTACAAGTTTAGGATATTGTTTTATCCTTTTGTTTCAGTGTACAGGAAAAGAGAATAGAGCATCTAAAATGGTTTTATTTACTGATGGATTTTTATGTACATTATTTTTATTAACTATACCTTTTATAGTTAATTTAATGAATATAAGTATACCTGGCTTTTATTTTATATTTATATCACCAGGATTAGCATCTTTGATTGGTTTTTTAATATCATTGTATATATATAATAAAGAAAATAGGCTGGAAAACCATAATAATATTATTTCTTGAAAATATGAAAATTTATTGAAAAAAATATTTATATGAGTTACAATATAATATAAATATAGTTTTGAGAGAGGGGATAGGGGTCATGCTACAGCTAGATTTTAATGAAAAGTTTTGTAAAGAAGGTTTAACTTTTGATGATGTTCTGTTGATTCCTGCAAAATCGGATGTTCTTCCTGCAGATGTTTCTGTAAAGATAAAACTTGCAAAAAATATAATTCTTAATACACCTGTTATGACAGCGGCAATGGATACTGTGACAGAGTCTTTAATGGCAATTGCTATAGCTCGTGAAGGTGGAATAGGAGTTATTCATAAAAATATGAGTATAGAGGCTCAAGCAGAAGAAGTTGATAAGGTTAAAAGATCAGAGAATGGAGTTATAGTAAACCCATTTTATCTAAGTCCTAATAACTATATTTATGAAGCAGATAACTTAATGGGTAAATATAAAATTTCGGGAGTTCCAATAGTTGAAAAGGGAATTTTAGTAGGAATATTGACAAATAGAGATATGAAATTTATAAAAAGTTTTAACGTTCCTATAAAAGATGTTATGACATGTGAAAATCTTATAACAGCTCCAGTTGGAACAACTATTGATCAAGCAAAAGATATTCTTTGTAAATATAAAATAGAAAAATTACCCATTGTAGATAAAAACAATGTCCTAAAAGGACTAATAACTATAAAAGATATAGAAAAATCTTTACAATATCCTAATACTGCAAGAGACAGTAAAGGAAGACTTCTTTGTGCAGCTGCTATAGGGGTTACAAATGATGTATTAGATAGAGTTAAAGCATTGGTAGATGTAGATGTAGATGTTTTAGTTTTAGACTCTGCACATGGACATAGTTTGGGGATATTAAACTGTGTAGAATTAATAAAAAAAGAGTATCCTAATATTATTTTGATAGCTGGAAATATAGCTACAACAGATGCCGCAAAAGATCTTATAGATGCAGGTGCGGATGCTATAAAAGTTGGAATAGGTCCCGGATCCATATGTACAACTAGAGTTGTTGCGGGAATAGGCGTTCCTCAAATAACTGCTATATATGATGTTTCTAGATATTGTGTTACAAGGGGAATTCCTGTTATTGCAGATGGTGGAATAAAATATTCGGGAGATATAGTTAAAGCACTTGCGGCAGGTGCTAATGTTGTTATGCTGGGATCATTGCTTGCAGGATGTAAAGAAAGTCCAGGGGAGATGGAGATATACCAAGGAAGAAGTTTTAAGGTATATAGAGGAATGGGCAGTCTTGGGGCAATGTCAAAAGGAAGCAGGGATAGATATTTTCAACAGGATAATAAAAAACTTGTTCCTGAAGGTGTAGAAGGACGAGTTGCTTATAAAGGTAGTTTAGCAGACACTGTTTTCCAACTTATGGGGGGGCTTGCATCTGGAATGGGATATTGTGGGTGTAGAGATATTTATGAGTTGCACGAAAAGGCACAATTTATAAAAATAACCGGTGCTGGACTTAAAGAGAGTCATCCCCATGATATTTATATAACTAAGGAAGCACCAAATTATTCTGTAACTCCTTAAATTTATAATAAAAAATATGAGTAAAGATATGATTTATTAACATCTTTACTCATATTTTAATATAAAAATTGTACTTTATTTCATCATATATGCAACATTTTCTACAATACTTCCTACAGTTTTAATTACTTTTCCAGTATTTTTTTTTAAATTTTTTGATTTACTTTTTTTAGTAGTGTTAGTTAGCATATATGTCGCAGCACCTAATGCTGTTCCAACAGCAACACCTTTTATTAAAGAGTTTACAGTTTTATTTATAATAAACACCCCTTTTTTATATTTTATACTATAGTTTATCCATATAAATCTAAAAAATTCAAAATGGTGAAAATAATGAAAAATAATATTCCGTTGATTCTTTGTGTTCATGATATTTCTGGGTTTGGAAGATGTTCTTTAACTGTGATTATTCCGATTATTTCTGCTTGTGGATGCCAAGTTTGTTGTTTACCTACCGCAGTTTTGTCTACACATACAGGAAATTTAGGAAATTTTATATTGAAAGATCTTACAAATTTTATAGAAGCATCATACAATCATTATAGAGAATTAAATTTATCTTTTGATTGTTTCTATAGTGGATTTTTAGGAAGTGAAAAACAGATTGATATTTGCATTGATATATTATCAGATTTTAAAGATGGTTTAAAAATCATTGATCCTGTTATGGCAGATAATGGAATTATTTATAAAACATATACAAAAAACATGGTTGAAAAAATTTGTTTTTTAGCTAAAAAAGCAGATATAATAACCCCAAACTTTACAGAAGCGTGTATTCTTTTAGATATAGAATATATAGAATTAGGT
>CAMTHN010000101.1 GCA_947072265.1 uncultured Clostridia bacterium
TTGTTAAATTATATAGAAGAAGGAAAACTTAATCTAATAGGATCTACCACAGAAAATCCATATATATGTTTACATAAGGCGATAATCAGTAGATGCTTAATATTAGAATTTAAGCCATTGTTGCAAAATGATATAGTTAAAATTTTAAAAAAGTCTATAAAACATTTTGAACAAGAGATGAGTGTAGAGATAGAAATATCAGAATTGGGGATAAACGATATAGCTATCTATTGTTCTGGAGATATAAGAAAAGGTATAAATCTTTTAGATATAGTTATAAATTCTTTAGATGAAAATATATATAATATTGTAAGTATAGAGGATAATTATTTAAAAGATTTTTTATTCGAAAATGGGTTTAGAGCATGTGGAGGGGAGGATAATGTATATAATCTTCTTTCGGCTTTTCATAAATCAATAAGGGGATCTGATGAAAATGCAGCTTTATTGTATATGTCAAAGCTTTTAGAATTTTCAAAGATGGAAGATATAATAAGAAGATTATTAGTAATATCTTGTGAAGATATTGGTATGGCATATCCTACAGCTATATGTATTGTTGAAAGTTGTATAAATTCTGCACTTAAGGTTGGACTACCAGAGGCAAGAATTATTTTAGCACAAGCGGTAATATTTCTTGCTAGTTGTCCAAAATCTAATAGTGTTTATCTTGCAATAAAAGAAGCGGGGTTGGATTCGGATTCTATAGATATATATAATATTCCAGAATATTTAAAACAGCTTCAATTTGGGGAAGATAAAAATGGTTATAAATATCCACATGATTATAATCAGGGTTTTGTAGATCAAGAATATATGCCAAAAGGTTTTGAAGATAAAAAATACTATTATCCAAAAAATAATAGTATAGAAAAAAAGATAAAAAATTATATAGAAAAAAAAAGGATCGAGTCTAATTAAATTAGACTCGATCCTTTTTAAAAAATAATAAAAAATTAGATATTTTTAGCTGCATCCAAAATTTTATTATAACTAGGGTGATCAGTTATTTCAGAAAGATATTCTGCAAATATAACTTTATTATTAGCATCTAAAACAAAACTAGCTCTAGTAGTTAAAGCAAGCTCTTCTATAAAAACACCAATTGATTTAGATAGATCGCGAGTTTTATAATCAGATAAAACTTTAACATTACTAATATTAGAAGACCCACACCATCTTGCTTGTGCAAAAGGGAGATCCATAGAAATAGTATAGCATGTTATATTTTTTAGTTTAGAAACTTCATCATTAAAACGTTTAATCTCTTGATCACAAACAGGTGTATCTACAGAAGGAACAGTTATAACAATTTTTGCTCCAGATTCTTTAGTTATATCTAAATTTGAAAGATCGTTATTTATAATATCTTTAGAAGGAAACAAATCTCCAATAGAAAGCTGGGATCCAATTAAAGTTAAAGGGTTGCCGTTAAAAGTAACTTTCATAGTTATTGACCACCTTATAGTAATTATTTTGAGTATGTATTTACAAATAAAATATATCAATTAAATATGGATAATATTAGTATATAATATGAATATACACTAAATTACCTTCACATTATTGGTTAATATTTTAACATATTAATTTTTTTAAATAAATACCTTAAAATAGTATTAAAACTTTACAATATAAACTAAATATGCGATTATATCATAAGATATATTATATATTTAAAATTAAGTATGGAGATTATTATGATAAAAGATGTATTGTTAATATATATAGATAGATGGGAATTTTTTTTAGATTTAATGTGGGAACATATAAATATTTCTTTAATAGCTATAACTATTTCATCTATTTTAGGTATATTTATAGGTATACTTATTAGCCAATTTAGAAAAATCTCTTCATTAATACTAGGAATAATAAATTTCACATATACAATTCCGGCAATATCTATGCTAGGTTTTCTAATTCCTATATGGGGAATAGGAAATTCTAATGCGATAATTGCTCTATCTATCTATGGATTACTTCCGATGGTTAGGAATACATATATAGGAATTACAAATATTGATAAAAAAATAATAGAAGCATCAATAGGAATGGGAAGCACAGAGCTTCAATCTCTATATAAAGTTAAATTTCCGTTGTCTATGCCTGTAATATTATCAGGATTTAGGAATATGGTTATAATGACGATTTCATTGACTGGTATAGCGTCGTTTGTAGGAGCAGGAGGTTTAGGTGTAGCAATATATAGGGGTATAACAACAAATAACTCAGCTATGACTATAGCGGGGAGTATTGCAGTGGCAGGGTTAGCGCTAGTTATAGATTTTATAATAGGTAGAATTGAAAAATTTGTATATAAAAGAAAAAAAATAAATAAAAATGTTATAATTTCTGGAATATTAATATTTTCTATAGGTTTGGGAACATTTATCTATTTTTCTATGGATAAAGATGGGATAAATATAGCATCTAAGCCTATGACAGAACAGCTTATTATTTCTGAAATTATAGGACAGCTTATAGAGGAAAAGCTAGATATAAAGGTTAAAATAACTAAAGGTGTTGGAGGAGGAACTAGTAATATTCATCCTGCTTTAATGAAAGGTGATTTTGATTTGTATCCAGAATACACAGGAACAAGTTGGGAGTTCGTTTTAAAAGAACAGGGCTATTTAGAAGAAGGAGAAGAGGGATATAATAAATTAAGAAATTTATATGAAGAAAAGTTTAATCTTTCTTATATAGGTTTATATGGATTTAATAATAGTTATGGTTTAGCTATTAGAAAGGAAATATCAGAAAAATTTAATATAAAAACATATAGTGATCTTTCAAAACTTTCTAGTGATCTTGTATATGGTGGAGAATATGATTTTTTTGAAAGAGAAGATGGGTATAAAGGTTTATCAGAGTTGTATGGTTTTAAATTTAAAGATATAGTTAATATAGATGTAGGATTGAAATATGATGCAATGAATTATAAAGATATAGATGTAATGAATGTTTTTACAACTGATGGTCAAATAAGTAGAGAAGATATAGTTATACTAGACGATGACCAGAAGTTTTTTCCAAAATATTATGCTGGAACAGTTGTACGTAGAGATACATTAGATGAATATCCAGGACTAGAAGAAGTTTTGTTTATGTTAGAAGGAACAATAGACGATAGAGAAATGTCTAATTTAAATTATAAAGTTGAAATAAAAAAAACAGATGAGAAAGTTGTTGCAAGGGAATTTTTAAAAGAAAAAGGGCTTATAAAGGTGAAATAATGAATATAATAGAATTTAAAAATATCTATAAAAGTTATAATCAAAATAATATTTTAGAAAATTTTAATTTAAAGATAAAAAAAGGAGAATTTATAACTGTTATTGGAAGTTCTGGATCAGGGAAAACAACAGTTTTAAAGATAATAAATGGTC
>CAMTHN010000102.1 GCA_947072265.1 uncultured Clostridia bacterium
CATATACGTATTAATATGTGATATATTTTGTGAAGGGGATCCTATTAAAAGATCAATAGATATGTTGTTTATCCCAAATTTTCTAACATTAGATATAGCTGAAATAACAGTATCATTTGTGTGAGTTCTACCAAGAGATTTAAGATTATTTTGGTCAAAAGATTGTATCCCAATTGATATCCTATTTATTCCAGATTCTTTTATAAAATTAATAGTATAATCATTTAAAGAACATGGGTTTGCCTCACAACTAATTTCAGCTGTGGCTGATATATTATGAAATGTTCTAAGGGATGACATAATTTGTGGTAAATATCTAGCTGATATCGATGGAGTTCCGCCACCAAAATAAATAGTGTCTATTATATATCCTTTTGTTGAGACAAACTCTATTTCTTCTATAAGAGCTTTAATATATGTTTTTTCTAGATGAAAATCGAACGATATTTTATAAAAATCACAATAGGGGCATATATTTGCACAGAATGGAAGATGTATATATATTCCGAGGTTGGTTTGATTTTTCTTCATTAATCGAGCTTAAGAACAGACATAAAAGCTTCTTGAGGAACTTCAACACTTCCTAGTTGTCTCATTTTTTTCTTTCCTTCTTTTTGTTTTTCTAATAATTTTTTCTTTCTGGTTATATCTCCACCATAACATTTTGCTAATACATCTTTTCTCATAGCTTTAACTGTCTCTCTAGCAATTATTTTTCCACCTATTGTAGCTTGTATAGGAACTTCAAACATCTGTCTTGGTATATGTTCTTTTAATTTTTCTGCTATTCTTCGACCTCTAGCATATGATTTTTCTTCATGCACTATAAAAGAAAGAGCATCAACAATATCACCATTTAAAAGTATATCCAATTTTATCAATTTTGAAGGTGCATATCCCTTAAGATCATAATCAAAAGAAGCATATCCTTTTGTTCTTGATTTTAAAACATCAAAAAAGTCATAAACGATTTCATTTAATGGAAGAATATATTTAATTTCCACACGGCTGTCATCGATATATGACATATCTTTAAATATACCTCTTCTATCTTGGCATAAGTCCATTATATTTCCTACATATTCTGAAGGAGATAGAATAGAGGCATTTACAACAGGTTCTTCTGCTAAACTTATTTTATCTAAAGTTGGATAGTTTGTTGGATTATCAACAAATATAGTTTTTCCTGAAGTTAAAGTTATTCTATATATAACGGATGGAGCAGTTGTGATTATATCTATATTATATTCTCTTTCAATTCTCTCTTGAATAATCTCCATATGTAAAAGTCCTAAAAAACCACATCTAAATCCAAATCCAAGAGCTATAGAAGTTTCTGGATCAAAAGTTAGTGATGCATCATTTAGTTGCAATTTTTCTAAAGCATCTCTCAAGTCAATATATCGAGATCCATCAATAGGATATATTCCAGAAAAAACCATAGGATTTACAGCTTTATATCCAGGAAGAGATTCTTTAGCGGGGTTTTCTGTAGAAGTTACAGTATCGCCAACTTTTGTATCACCAATATGTCTTATACTAGCAGAAATAAACCCAACTTCTCCTGAATGCAAGATATCTGTTGATATAGTATCTGTAGCGCACATATATCCAAGCTCGACAATAGAAAAAACTTTTCCTGTCTGCATCATAGTTATAGTATCGCCTACTTTAACCTTTCCATCTATAACACGAATATAAACGACAACACCTTTATATGCATCATAATAAGAATCAAATATTAGAGCACGTAGAGGAAGATCATCATTTCCTACAGGAGGAGGAAGTTTTTCAACTAGTTGTTCTAAAATTTGGTCTATGTTTATTCCCATTTTTGCAGAAACTCGTGGGGCATCTGACGCATCTATACCTATAATGTCTTCCACTTCTTTACAAACACGATCAGGATCAGCAGAAGGAAGATCTATTTTATTTATTATAGGAATAATTTCTAGATCATGCTCTAGGGCTAGATATGTATTTGCCAGTGTTTGGGCTTCTATTCCTTGAGATGCATCGACAACAAGAATTGCTCCTTCGCAAGCCGCAAGAGATCTAGATACTTCATAATTAAAATCTACATGACCAGGAGTATCTATGAGATTAAATGTATATTCTATACCATTTTTAGCATTATACTTAAGATGAACAGCGCGGGCTTTTATAGTTATTCCACGCTCACGTTCTATCTCCATATTGTCGAGAAGCTGTTCTGACATATCTCTAGTCTTAACAGCAGAAGTTAGCTCTAAAATACGGTCTGCAAGGGTTGATTTTCCATGATCTATATGAGCAATTATACAAAAATTTCTAATATTATTACGATTAAAATCCAAGATATCACCTCAATTTATATAATAAGAGTATATTTATTTATTATATCATCAATATAAAATAACTTCAATTTATAAATAAAAAATAAATCTAACAGATAATTCTGTTAGATTTATTTAATTTAATTTAATTTAATTTAAATTATTTTCTTTTCTTTTTATTTTTTAAAGCTAAAGATGTAGTTCCGAATATTCCCATTATAAATAGTGTAAAATATCCTAAAATTTTAGTTGCCATACTATCATAAGTTGTAGGAGAAACTCCAGATGTTTTGGGATTTTCATTTATTTTCAAAAGAATGCTTTCGGTGGATTCCATACCAAATTTATTTTTAGCTATATAAACTATATTATGTTCTCCAACTTTAGAAAAGTCTATAGTGTCTATAGATTTTAAATTTTGATTTGAAGAAAATCTAGATATAGAATCCGTATTATTAGATACTTCTCCAAGGAAAAATTGTAGATTATCAGAAGGAATAATTAAATTTTTATCGATTCCATCATATATATAATCTATATAGTCTAGAGCATTAAATTTAGTATCTGTGTATATATTAACAACTTTATTTTTTACTTCAGATGAAAAATAGAAAGAAGGGTTTTGAAGAATATTTCTATTCGGTTTGATAGTTCCATCTGTAGAAAAATTAGGAAGATTTGGGTTTGTGCTATCCAAAGTTGGATTCCAAAAATCTATATTGTCATTTATGTTATAATCAGGAATACCATCTGAATTCACATCAATATTTATATCTGGTTTTCCATTTCCAGTTGTATCAATATTTATATCAGGAATATTGTCTTTATCTAGATCGATATTTATATCAGGAATATTATCTCTATCTATATCGATATTTATATCTGGTCTACCATCTTTGTTTGTATCAATATTTATATCAGGGATGCCATCCTCATTGAGGTCGATATTTACATCAGGAATGCCATCCCCATCGGTATCTATGTTTATATCTGGTTTTAGATCACCGTCAGTATCGATGTTTATATCTGGTTTTAG
>CAMTHN010000103.1 GCA_947072265.1 uncultured Clostridia bacterium
AAAACCAGGACCAAAACCAGGACCAAAACCAGGACCAAAACCAGGACCAAAACCACCATTAAAACCACCAATCTCACCTGCACAAAAAGCAAGAAATGAAGCAGTTGAAAGAGCAAAAAGATTGGCTGCTGCAAAAAAAGATAAATGGAATTACTAAATAATATATAAAATGAAAAAAGGAGGTATCTTTTGGACAAGTCATATTTAGTTGATGTGAGTATTATAAATCCTATTACTCCTGATAGTAATATTAGAGTTTTCAATGTTTTCGAGATGCATATATCAAATCATATGAATAAACATGGAAGAATGAGTATGGCGGGAGTAATCAGTAGACCAGATAAAGTTATTTTAAATAAAATTCGTAAAGATTTCACTTATATGTTTATCAAAGTTAGTTCTTCTGTTGATGATGTATCATCCTTAAGCCTTTCAGAACTAGAAGATAGAAGAGATAAAGCAAAATCAGATGCTAAAGTTATCTTTTATGGAGTTATAACTACCCTAGAAATGAAAGAAAATATAAACAATTCAGATCAATTTGTACTTAATTTGGAATGTTTTAGTCTTTCTAAACTATTAGATATGGTAGAGGATTGTTGTGCATATACAAATAAAAAATATAGTCTTAAGGAAATTGTTAGAGACTTGCCATATTGTATAACCAATATAGACTATAATTTTTGGGGAACATACAAGTCTATAGTTAAAGAAAGAGAAAGTATTATAAATGCTGATGAATTTCCAGAACCTATGGATCAGCTGAGTATTTGTTATAAAGAAACTCCTTGGGAATTTTTAAAAAGAATGGCGTCAAGATATGGAGCATCTCTATTTAATAATCTAGATAAAGAAGGGTTTTTTAGTACTTTTTGTTTAAGTCCAGATAAAATGACTCAATTTTTAATAGATTATCCAACTACTGTAAATCTTATGGGTTATTTAAGATGTTCTATATTATCGTATGGAGTAGCTGTAAATGAAGAAGTTTATATTACAGGATCCCATATACCTTCTGCATATAAAGAAGTTTATGTAAAATCTAATTGGATATTACAAGCTGGAGAATTAATACAATTAACAGATTTATTGATTGGTGATCATACTTTTTTAAAAGATATTGTATTTTTTATTGCTGGTGTTGATATAGTATTAGATGAAGATGGATTTACATTAACATCTACTTTCCATTGTAAAGAGAAAAATGCTTTATATATTGCACCGTATAATAATAATAAAATACGAGGTGTAACTTTATTTGCTTCTGTTTTAAAACAGTGTGATAATGGTATAGTTGTATCATTTGGAGAAAGATTTAAACAGAGAGATGGAGCTCCATATTATCCACGGAAAGAGGGAGTATCACTCCAATCTTATAAAGATGCTAAAAATAAAATGTATAAAAAGTTATATAAATGGGCGGGATATCTTTCATGTAGCTATACTGATAGTGATGAGCTATATAAAAAAGGAAGACGGGACATTCCACGTCTTATGTTTAAAGACGATCCAGCTAGATATTTTCATCTTGCGAAAAGTCTCAGCTATAATTCCTTTAAAACACAATATAGTAATTTTTTGAATTTTGAATGTGAAGCACTTTCTGAGGATAGTTTTGTTATCCCATTTCATACAGTAAGCTATGGGCATTCAAATAATGGTAAAGTTCAAGGTGCTATATATATGCCTGTGGTTGCTGATATGGTTAAAGTTTTTTTTCCATCAAGTGATGAAAGTCAAGCTATATCTATGCCTACTCCGCATATGTTTGAGCCAAGTGTGTCAAATGAAACATTAAGTGTTAAAAAAAGTTCTGTAGATATACCTGATCCAAGAAATCCTATTAATGATCCATCAACTCAAAATGCTCAATCAGATAGTTCTGGATCTACTTTAGCAAACAATCTTTCTAATTATAGTCAAAACGTGAAAGGTAAAGGTGATGATGAGAGCTTTCCTCCTATTCAATACTATGGAGATCCTCAAAATCCAAATTTAAAAGTTTATAATGATTATAAAAAAGACTATATTCAGCATAAAGAAGCAACTATTATAGATAGAAAAGGTTTATTAGCAGGGATTAAAAAAGATACGATGAAAGTAGCTAATATAAATAATCTTGATAATGATAATGCTTGTGAGGGTGCGTCTATCCATTTGGGTGGAGATAAAGGAGATTTTCTTCTTCGTTCATCTTCATTTATTAATATTAGAGCAAATAAAAAACTTACTTTGACATCAAAAGAAGTTGTGTTTGCTTCAGGTAATGTTGTATCTTTGCTACAAACATCATCTTCTAAAGAAGTGTTGTTAGATGAAGAAAATCTAACATATACATCTAATTCTTCTGATTTTGATAATACTTAAAAAAAAAGAGTTTAATTTTTTAATTAAACTCTTTTTTAATTTTTAGGATAATATATATTTTTTTGGTAAAAATATCTCTATAAAATGTGTGGAGGTATATTATGAATAATAAAAATTCAAGAAAAAAAAATTCTAAATTATTTATAGGCAAAGGATTTTATATAAGTCTTGTTGCTAGTATTATTGCAGTTGGTATTGCTTCTTATCTTGCAATAAATAAATCGATGGATCATATAAGTAAAGTTGAGGAAAATAATAATAATAAACAGATAACAATAGATGAATGGGTGAATAAAGGTCTTAATGATGTAGATAATAGTCAATCTGGAGTTGAATATTCTTCTAGCGGTGCTAGTAGTAGTTCTAAAGTTTTAAATGAAGATAGTAAATCTAATAAATCAGTTTCAGAAAATATTTCATCAGAATCAAAGGCGACAACTAATAATGGAAATATAGTTTTTGCTATGCCAATTAATGGAGATATTATAAATAATTTTAGCTCTGGAGAACTTGTAAAATCAAAAACTTTAGGAGATTGGAGAACACATGATGGAATAGATATAAAGTCTAAAATGGGAACACCTGTTAAATCTATAGGTGATGGTAAAGTTATAGATGTTACAGAGAATTCTATGTGGGGTACAAGTGTAATAATTGAACATACTGGTGGTTTCATATCTTATTATAATGGGTTATCTAAAACTATTAGTGTTAAAAAAGATCAAATTATAAAAATGGGGGACGTTATAGGTGGAGTTGGAGATACAGCGGAAATAGAAATTTCTGAAGAACCACATCTTCATTTTGGTTTAAAGAAAGATAAAGATTGGGTTGATCCTATGAAATATTTAACAAAGCCATAATAATTAATAAAACCTTGTGATAATAATCACAAGGTTTTATTAATTATTTTATATATTGGTAGATCAAATTCATTTTTTTTGATAGAAATATTTCCCTTAATTAATGGG
>CAMTHN010000104.1 GCA_947072265.1 uncultured Clostridia bacterium
ATATACAATTATAAGTTAAGAAAGGATAGGAGAAATAGTATATGAAAATTTTAGAATGCAAACAAATAAATGAAAAATATATGGAGATAGACCATGAAACAGGTTTAAAAATATTATTATATCCTATGGAAGGATATAAATCTTCACATGTTATTTTTGGAACTAATTACGGATCGATAGATAATAGTTTTAAAAATAAAGATGATAAAGATTTTATAGAAGTTCCAGATGGAATTGCACATTTTTTAGAGCATAAATTATTTGAAAACGAAGATGGAAGTGACGTATTTTCTTTATTTGCAAAAACTGGAGCATCGGCAAATGCGTATACTTCTTTTGATAAAACATGCTATCTTTTTTCTTGTGTAGATAATTTAGAGGAATCTTTAAAAATATTATTATCATTTGTTAGAAATCCATATTTTTCTGATGAAACAGTTAAAAAAGAGCAGGGGATAATAGGACAAGAGATAGAAATGTATAACGATAATGGTAGCTGGAGAGTGTTTTTTAATCTTTTAGGGGCATTATATCATAAAAATCCAGTTAAAACAGATATTGCGGGAAGTATAGAAAGTATATCTCAAATAGATTATAATATTTTGTATACAACGTATAAAAAGTTTTATAATCTAAGCAATATGGTTTTAGTTTTAGCAGGAAATTTTAATACAGATACTGTTTTAGATATTGTTTCTAATAGTTTGGTTAAAGATACTGATTTTTCAATTGAAAAAAAAGTTTATGATGAACCAGAAAGTGTTTGTAAAAAAGAAATTGAACAAAATCTTTCTGTTTCTATACCTCTTTTTAGTATTGGTTATAAATTTAAAGCATGTCATGGTAAAGAGATAGTTAAAAAAGAATTAATAGCTTCATTTATCATAGAGAGCATTGCATCTCAGTCTAGTGAGTTATATGATAAATTGTATAAGGAAGGTCTTATAAACTCTTCATTTGGTGGAGAAACTATAACTGGTCCAGGATATTTTTCTATTATATTTGGAGGAGAATCAAATAGTCCTAAAAAAGTTTACGAAGAGTTAAAAAAGAGTATAAAAGATTTAAAAATAACAGGAATATCAAAAGATAATTTTAATAGGTGTAAGAAATTTTTTTATGGAAATATGATAAAAAAATTTAATAATGTTGAGGCTGTAGCAAATTCTCTAGTTTCTAATTATTTTAAAGGTGCAACTATTTTTGATGAAATAGATATTATAAATAAATTAGACATAAGTGATATAAATAGAATGATTAAAGAAGAATTTTCAAATGAAAATTCTGCTATATCAATAGTTAATCCTATAAAATAATTTTTATATATTTTTAATTTGGGGTTAAAAAATTAGGAGGAATAGTAGTGGTGGAAATTTTATCTTTTCCTAAGATGGGGCTAGAGCTTAGATTAAATAGAATAGCTTTTTCTATAGGAAATATTGATATATATTGGTACGCTATAATTATAATGTCAGGTGTTGTTTTAAGTATTTTAGTTGCTATTAAAATATCTAGTAAATTTGGACTGTACGCAAATAAGGTTATAGATGTAATAATGATTAGTTTGGGTGGAGCTGTTATTTTTGCTAGGGCATATTATGTAATATTTCAGTGGGATTATTATGAAGATAATTTATTAGAAATATTTAATATAAGAGGCGGAGGACTTGCCATTTATGGAGGCATTATAGGGGCATTTATTGTTGGATGGATTACTGCTAAAATAATGAAAGTTAAATTTTTACCTTTAGCCGATATAATAAGCATAGGTTTTTTATTGGGACAAGGAATAGGACGATGGGGAAATTTTGTAAATATAGAAGCATTTGGAGGAAATACTAGCCTTCCTTGGGGTATGCATAGCAATTCTATACAGACATATTTAGAATCTCAACAAAATTTGTTAGAGTCTTTTGGAATTTTTGTTGATCCGACTATGCCTGTACATCCAACTTTTTTATACGAATCAATATGGTGCTTAATAGGATTTATTGGACTATTATTTTATATAAAACATAGAAAATTTGATGGCGAAATTTTCTTAATATACATAATATGGTATGGATTTGGAAGAAGTATAATAGAAGGTTTTAGAACTGATAGCCTTATGATAGGAAATTTTAGAATTTCACAAATTTTAGGAATTTTATTTTGTATAATTGGAATTTATATTTTGATAAAACTTAAAAAGAAAGTCTCGAATGATAAAGAATGTGTGTTATCAAAATTATATGTGGATACAGAAGAAAGCAAAATAGTTGTTACTGGAGAATTTTATGAAAAAAATCAAGAAATACTAGAAAAAACAACAAATAATACAGACTCGTTTAATAGTATAGATAAAAAAGATATATAACTGTAGAGGAGATTTATGAGTATAATAATAGACGGAAAAAAAATTTCACAAGATATTAAAGATAATCTAAAAAAAAAGATTTTGTCTATTGAAGAAGGAAAAAGAAAGCCTGGTTTAGCTGTTTTAATAGTTGGAGATGATCCAGCTTCTAAAATCTATGTTAAAGCTAAAAAGAAATCATGTGAATATATAGGTATAAATTCTTTCGAATTTAATTTATCTAAAGAAATATCAGAGGAAAAAATTTTAGAAATTATAGATAAATTAAATCTTGATGAAAAAATTGATGGAATATTAGTTCAACTTCCATTACCAAAACATATAAATCAAGAGATAGTTATAAATAGAATTTCATCTTATAAAGATGTTGATTGTTTTACAAAAATAAATATAGGTAATCTTTTTTACGGGTTTGATGGTTTAAAACCATGTACACCAAATGGATGTATAAGATTGTTAAAAGAATATAATATAGAAATTTCTGGTAAATTTTGTGTCATAGTCGGCAGAAGCAATATTGTTGGAAAGCCATTGGCTATAATGTTGACAGAAAATGATGCTACAGTCTGCTTAGTTCATTCAAAAACATTAAATTTAAAAATGATTTGTAAAACCGCAGATATATTAATATCAGCTGTTGGTAAAAAAAATATGATAACAGATGATATGGTTAAACAGGGAAGTGTTATCATAGATGTAGGAATAAATAGAGATCAAGATGGAAATATTACTGGAGATGTTGATTATAAAAATGTTGAAAAAATAGCAGGATATATAACTCCTGTTCCAGGAAGTGTAGGGCCTATGACAATTGCTATGCTTATGGAAAATACAGTTTATGCATATTTAAATAAAAAATAAAAATTTCTATTATTTACCATAAAATAGAAAACATATAATATAATTATATGCAAAATTTATTATATTACATATTTTATTAAAATTCTGAAATATTAATATTGTCTAAATA
>CAMTHN010000105.1 GCA_947072265.1 uncultured Clostridia bacterium
GTATAATTTTTACCAATATGATAATACAATAACTCTTCCATATTTAATATATAATTTAAAAGATCTTGTTTATTTGGTGTTGAAATTTCCGCAGCTTCTGAAGGGGTGGAAGCCCTAATATCAGAAACAAAATCTGAAATAGTAAAATCAGTTTCATGACCAACAGCCGATATTATTGGAATTTTACTATTAAATATTTCTTTAGCTACTTTTTCGCTATTAAAACACCAAAGA
The DNA here is from genome assembly GCA_947072265.1 of uncultured Clostridia bacterium. GTDB lineage: Bacteria > Bacillota > Clostridia > Oscillospirales > Ruminococcaceae > CAMTHN01. The sequence continues at coordinate 235 of CAMTHN010000105.1, forward strand.
TCCTCCGAGCTTCCTCCTCCTCTACCAAGTATAATTACATCGATATCATCGATAGAATTCGCATAAATTATGGATGACGATATACTTTCTTCTGCCATAATTCCTTGCACAATAGTTGATATAAGCAAAACTTCTGCTATTGGATATCGTCTAGATAATATATTTAATACATCTTTTATAGCAGCACCTGTACTTGCAGTTATAACACAAATTTTTTTAGGATATTTCGGAATAGGTTTCTTCTTTTCAATATCAAAATATCCATTTTTTTCAAGTTTTTCTTTTAGCTGATTAAAAGCAAGATGTAAAGAACCGTCACCAATTGGAAAAATTTTTGCACAGTATAACTGGCAATTTGCATCTCTTTCAAAAACTTTTATACTTCCAACTATACTAACTTCCATTCCATCATATACATCAAATAAAATTTTTTGTGCATAGCCTTTAAACATTATAGCTTTTAAACTGCTTTTTTTATCTTTAATCGTAAAATAAAAATGCCCTGTCTTTTTATGATTAGTAAAATTAGAAATCTCTCCTGTTATATAAACACTAGATAAAAACACATCCGAAGATATGACATCTTTTATATAACTATTTATCTCTGTAATGCTCAAAGCTTTTATCACAATATTCTCCCTTAAATATAAACTTATATATCTTTAGAATAAGCTCCTAAAACACCATTTATAAAAGCCGTATCATCTTGATCAAGATAATTTTTTGAAATCTCTACAGCTTCACTTATAACTATATTAATTTCCATATTTTCTTTATAAATAATTTCATAAAAAGCAATTCTTAAAATAGACAAAGAAATTTTAGATATTCTATCTATTTTCCAATTTTTTAAATATTTTATTATAATAATATCTATCTCTTCTTTATTTTCTTCTATTCCAAAAAAATAGTCTCTAACATCATTATCTATATCAAAAAGACCAGCCTGTAGATTAACCTCTAATATATCTACACAATCTTCTTGTTTAAATATATTTTGGAATACAAGCATTAGAGTACTCTCTCTTAACTGCCTTCTAGTCATACTTTTAAAATCCTTTCTTTTAAACAACAAACAAAATAAAATAAACCAATAAGCCCTAATAAAAGATTTAAAAGAGCATATTGGATATTTTATTTTTAAACAAAAACAATATTATCAATATAAATATTAATATATTTAACATTTAGCCCCGTTATATCATAAATTGCATATTTTATTCTATCACTAACCATTTTTGCAAATTTTTTAAAATTCTGATTATATTCTATATTTATGTAAAGATTTATATAAATATCTTCATCTTGCTGATAAATTTTTATAGCCCTATTCAAAAAATTTAAAAAATCACAATAATCAAAAAAATGGAATTTGTTATTAAAATTATAAAAACCTTCTATTTCAGAAATTTCTTTCTTTACAATCAATGATAAAAGGTTGTTAGAATAAAAAATATAATCACAATTTGACTCTATAATTTTATACATAAAAAACCTCCATAATGGTTATAATTAAAACAATATTCTTTAATGTAATTAATTATAACACAATAAAAAAAAGACACAACTATTTTACTTCTGTTATGGTTATATTTTCTGGCAAAACTTTTCCTTGAGAAACAACGATATCCTTAATTTGTGACGCTTGTTCTTTTGCAAGACCTTCTGTATGCACTATAACACTTGCTTTTCCCTCTTCCAAATATGTCATGCATTCTAGAAAACCTTTTGCTCTTATCAAATTTTCCATCTTTGTTTCTTTCTCTGTAATTTGAACCATATTTGATTCTTTTACCTGTAATTTTTCTTTATCATCACTAGACAATTTCTCATCTTTTATCATATTAGACATAGTTTCTTTTGATTTATCTCTGGCTTTATCCCTCTCCATCCTTGCTTTAGCAAAATATTCTTTTGCACTTTTTTCCATCTTTGAATTTTCAGAATTTTCACTGCTATTTTCACCTTTTTTAGAATCTTTATCTTCTCCATTATTTACAAATTTTGCATCACCTAATTCTTTAGTATCCTTCTCATCCGACAAACTACCTGTTACAGGGAAACCTTCGCCATCTTTTGCAAATTGCCAATTTAAATATACAGCTATACTTAATATAAAAACCAAAGATGCTAAAACAATTTGTTTTTTTCCTAAAATCATATTCAATTTCATATATATATTCCTCCAAAATTTATGATAATTTAATTATACTAACTTTATTTGAAGATATTCCTAAAACAGTAGTTAAAGCTTCAACAACTCTATCTTGGACAGATATATCTTCTCCTCCAGTACAAACAACTAAAACACCTTTTATACTAGGTTCTATCATAGTTTTTACCAATGGTTGGCGTTTTCCATTTGGACCATCCACAAGAATTAATTTCTGTTCATAATTATCACTTTTTTTTACCTTAACACTATCATTTTGACCTATATCTTCTGTTTTATCAGAATTCTTTTTTTCTTCACCCGCATATACATATTCTATTCCGTTATTTAAACTAATCATAACATTAGCCTGACCAACTCCTTCTACTTTTTCTAATATTGATCTAACCTTTTCTTCTAAATTCTTCACATAGTTTTCTGTACTAGTATCTATATTAGATTTTGAATCTACATTTTTAATATTTTCAGAATCAGATTTTTTATCAGAAGAAATAAAAATAAAAAATAACCCCAAAATTCCAACTAATAATATCAAAATGTTTTTTTTATTTTTAATAAAAATTCCAGAAAATTTATTTTTTATCTCTTCAACATTTTTTTTAATCTCCATAAAACCACTTCCTTCAAAAACAAATTCTATTCGTATCCAATTTGTGGTTCATACAATACCTCCTTTAATATAACTTCTTTAACTTTTTGTTCTAAATTTATATCTTCTTTATCTAATAAAATTACTAGATTATTAATAGATATGCTTCTGTTATCATTTATATTAATATTTGTTGTAATTTTTTTTGGATTTATATTATTTTGTTTTAATATATTACCAATATTATTAGATATATTTTTTTCTGTAAGAGAAACAAAATC
>CAMTHN010000106.1 GCA_947072265.1 uncultured Clostridia bacterium
GAACTTTTGATACAGGATGTAGTAAGTGGAAGATTAGAGGGGTGAAGTATAGATGAATTAGAGGTATCAGGAGTTTGAAATATTTTTTTAAATTCTGTTAATTCATCAAAAGATAATTTTTCTAAAATTTGTTTAAGGATAGAAGAATTTAGTGTTGATTTATTAATAAAAGCAAGACGAATAATATCAGATTTAATAGAGTCACAATGTTTAAGACCGATATCAGCAATATATTGGATATTATTAATATATTTTAAAAGAGAAGAAGTTTGTGAAGACGAAAGAGTAGATTCAGAAGAATCTTTTATAGATTTAATAATAGAAGATATATTTTCTGTAGAATGATTAGAGGAGTTAAAAGATTTTATAACACCAGCATTAATTTGAGAAGGAACGGCGACAAAAGACCATTCGTAACCATCTATAACATTGTTCAATATAGAATAGCAGACAGAATTTCCATAAAAATTTCCACTTATATGGGAACAAGACAAACTTTTTTTGTTTATAGAACATATAGAACAATCTTTGTTAGAAACAGAACATCCAACGCTAACTTCTTTTTTTATACCAGCATCAATATCAAGTATGACATCTTCATTTTTTTTAGATCGAACCATATAGGCATGAGCAAGAATATAGGTATATGTATCTCCAAAAGAAGTAGTTTTTTTGGAATCAGATATTACAGAAGTTTTAAAGATACGAGCGGTTTGGTTAGAAGAAGAGTTATCATGGTCAAGTATTCCAGTTTTTCCAATGAATATAGAAGATATAGTTTTTAAAGAAGCTAGAGAAAAAGCTTCAAAATCGCGATCAATATCATTGTCACATAGGATAAGGGGAAATATATAAACTTCATCTATAGAAAGTTGTCTTCTAGAAAACTTGTTAATTTTAATAATGTCTTCTTCAGGTGTAGAATTACTAGTAGAGGGATTTAAATTCATTTAAGGTTCTCCTTTTTATCAATTTCTTGTTCAAGTTGAATAGCTTTAGAGTTATAAAAGCGAGCTTTAGCAAATTCTATTTCATCTTGTAGATTGATATTATTCCAATTAATAGAAGGGTTATGGTGAAACCCGTTAATAGAAAGGATAGTTTTAGAAATTTTATAAATAATAGGGGTAAGAAGACGGCGATAATATTGAAGTTCACTGGTGAGTATATCGGCCTGTTGTTTACTCATCCTTTCAGAGGTAGACCAGTTTAAACCAAGTAGAAAAGGGGGAAGAGATAGTTTAGATATAATTTGTTCTAACATTTGGCGAACAGGAATAGAAGAATCGATAAGTTGAGCATCAGCACCAATAACTTTTATATCAATATCGCCAGATGTTATAAAGTCTCTAATTTCAGACGAACTATTATCCATAGATTTAGACCACTCTTTGGATATTTGAGAAAGTCTAGAAGATGTTGTAGAAGGATCGGTGGAGGAAGATGGTTTATAATTTATAGCAAAGCGAACATTTGCAGCGCGGTCAAAATTTTTAGATATAGTGTTATAAATTTTTAGAAGAGTAGATGATACAAAAGGAAGATTATTTAGTATAGATGTTCCAGTGATATTATGAGAGGTGGGGTTTAGAGCAGAAAAACATATAAGCGATTTATCTTTTATATGGGAGAACGATATCCCATTATCAGAAGAAACAGATATATTCAAATCTATAGGAGAAGAGGATGGAGAAACTTTAATGAAATTAACATCACCGTTGATTAAACCGCAAACATTTTTTTTATCAGAAGAAATAAGAATTTCTCCAATAGCATGTCCATAGGTTAAGATAGAGTCTAAATAAGAACTGATAAAACTTTCTATTCCGATAGAAGAAGGGCCAACTTTTATGTTATCGCAAAGATTATTAAGAAAGATATCAACATTAGGATCGCCAGTATTTATAGAAAAACCACCAACAAGATGTATAATTTTTAATATAGCGGCATCTATAATAGGGATAGATTGACGAATAGAAAGATAAAGTTTATTTTCCTGAGGAGGAGTAGAAGTATTAAATACAGAAAAAGGTGATGAACAAGACGGAGATAAAACAGAAGTACATGGAGGTTGATTTTTTTGTTTTTTAGAAGAGAATAGTTTAAATATATTCAAGAATTAACTCCTTTCTAATAAAATTTAACGTAAAGAAGATGATACAAAAAAATTATTGTCATTAGAGTAGTGTTGTTTAGAAAATATGATAGTATTGACAAAATAGCGAATATCATCCATAGCATGATCAAAAACTTTTTTAACTGAATCAGAAGAAGATTTATCGTTCCAAGAATAAAGAGAAAATTCGCGAATAGAATCTAAACATGAAGAGTGAAATTTAATAGATGAAGAAAGAAGAGTTTCAGAAACATTTTGGATCCCTTGATAAACATTATTATTAGCAGGAACAACAGAAAATAAGCCATGCTGTTTAATACATTGTATAAAGCTAGAAGCGGAAGGATCAATAATAATAGATGAAATATTATAACCATAAGCAAATTTTTCAAGATCGTTATAATATTGCTGATCAGTTTTATATATTTTAGAAGAAGAAGAGTCATGATAAAATTCTTTAATACGAAACCAAACACCAGAAGATTCTCCCCAAAGTCCAAGAGAAAAAGGATTTACAGTTCCATAATCACAAGAAAGAAAGAATTTAGAAAAATGTGAGGGAAGATTTTGAAAAACATGAATAGAAGCATCAAACATAGGGTAAACAAGACCAGAAGAGGAAGTCCATTTTCCAAGAATAAAACGGTCGAAGAAAGACCCAGAATATAAAGAAGAATAACGTTTAATAATAGAAGGTGAAAGAGAAGGATTGTCTTCCATAGTAAAATGAAGATAGAGAGATTTCTTTTGCTCAAGTTTTTTGATCCACTCTAGGTAAAACCAATGGAAAGGATGCTGAGGATTACAGTTAAACCAAAATTTAGAATTAGAGATAGAACAACGAGCGATAGCCTGTTCAACAAAAGATCTAGGCATAAGCGCAACTTCGTCAAGCATGATACCAGAAAGAGTCATTCCCTGTATGAGAGAAGCAGAAGACTCATCTTTTCCACCGAAAAGATAAAAAGAGTTTGTTGTATTTTTATAAGATATATGTATAATATTTTTGGAAGAGATAAAACGACAAGAGAATCCAAGAGAAGAAAGATAAGGAAGAAGAGAGGATATAACATTTCTAGATAGAGAAGATATAGTTTTACCGCATATAGCAAAAGAAGAGTTATTGAAAATAGAAGTAGCCCAAAATATAAA
>CAMTHN010000107.1 GCA_947072265.1 uncultured Clostridia bacterium
AACCTTATCCTCTACTTGGATAGTTGGAAGACTATTCATCCCTGATGGAACTGCTTTTACCTTTACATTTATCTCTTTCGAAGTAGCTGCCTCTCCGCTATCTTTTACACTATATAAAACTTTATAATCTCCTGCTTTTGTTGTATCGACATTATTAGAAACAACAACAATTTTATCAGTTATATCTCCATCCTCTTTATCCATCGCTGTTGTATCTTTTAATGGATCGAATATATCCCCCACCTTTATAACCTTATCCTCTACTTGGATAGTTGGAAGACTATTCATCCCTGATGGAACTGCTACAACTCGTATAGTCCTTTGTCTTGAAATAACATTTTTATCACTATCTTTTACATAAAATGTTATTGGATAATCTCCAGGAGTTGTAAAATCAACATGTCCACTCATACTTACATCATCTGTAATATCTCCATCCTCTACATCAAAAGCAGTAACACCATCATACACACTATTTAAATCAAATTTATCAGTAACTTTAATAATTAATGGATCTTCAAATATAAGAGTTGGCTTATTTCCATTTATAATTTTTTCATATAAATCTTTATATTTTTCTTTATCAGCATCTGAATATTTTAAATATTCATTTGCTATTATTGATTTTTCTTTTTTCTTTTTTCTTTTATTTAAAATATCAACTTCAGAAACATTATTTAAAAAATTGTCCATATATAATCTAGATTTTTGGGCAATTTCATCAAAATAAGAATCATCAGAACCATCTTTTAATTTCAACCCTGTTTCTGTTATCAAATAGGATTGCTCAAGATTATTATGAACTTTATAATAATCTCTATTATCTCCATTAATCTTACTTATAAAATTTAGATAGCTTGGAGCATCCTTATATTGTAAATTTAGAGTATATCCAATTTCTAGAGGGACATCAATTATCTCTAAACTAACTGTGCTGAACATTTCATTATTTCCACCAATACTTTTGTCATACACTTCTTTTCCATCATTATCTAAAACTTGAATTCTTGCATATTTATAGTCTGCTGGAAGCGCCCAATTATATAGCATAGTTCCTTTATATCTTAAATTTAAATACAACTTTTCTATCCCAGCTTCTAATCTACTATCTAGAGCCAACTCCGCTGCATCTGGATGATAGTATCCTTTAAATCTAATTTTAACATCATTTTCAAATCTAAACATCTCTGAAGATTTTTTAAAATCAATATCTATAACATCTGTTGCTCCATTTGAAATAATTACATATTTATCATCTAAATAATATCTTTGATATATATTAGGTGGCTCTATCTGATATATTCCTATAGGAATATCTAGTTTAACAGTATCAGATGTTATTTTAATCTTAAAAACATCATTTGACCCGTTAATTAAATATAAATATCTATCTTTTAAAATATTAAAATCATCAATATTTAATTTTAATTCTAATTTTCCGTCTATATTATATTTTTTTAAATCACTATTTTTTACAATATTATAATTATATTTTATTATCTTGTCATCTTTCATTCTATCTAAAATATTTTGATCTACAACTGTATCTTTAGCAGAAAAAGAATCTTCAAAATTTGTATTTTTTATATAATCTATTGTTGATTTCTCAATTGGAATACCCCATTCATTAAGATAATTGACTATACTAACTCCATATGTTTCATTTAACCCAATAACCCAACCATCTTGAGTATTTAAAACTTTGCCTTCTCTAATAGCTCTTCTATATATTTTTGCCAATTTTCCATAAGTTTTTTCACCCTCAAAAGACTCTAAAAAATTTATAATAAAATAAAGTCTACCTACTAAATCAAGATCATCAAATGTTCCCCCATCAAGACGAACTTTATTATAACCATCTTCTATATCATCTAAACTCCCAAGCCATCTATCAGAAAAGGTATAAATATCTGGATTGTTTTGGATATAATATCCAAATACATTGTTAGAAACTTCTCCTAATCCAATACCTTTATTTCCAAAAGATCCTTGATATCCATGAGCAAGTTCATGGAGTCCACCCCAGTTTGCTTCAAAAAAAGAAGCAACAGAGGCACTATTAACACCTACATGATCAGTATCATAATATGCTGCACCATATCCATTTACATTTGCTTTAACAAAAAATTTTGTTTTTACATTTTGGTCTATCTCATCTTTAGGATTATATTCTAACCCTAGCATCTCATCTGCTTTATCTACAACTTTTTTATAATATTCTAAAAATTTATCTAAAGTTGGAAACCCTTTTGCATAATAATTAGAAATTTTTTGTCTATCATGAAAAGGAACTAAAACACCTAAAGCTTCTCCCTCAACAAATGCATATGAATTTACATCATTTTCCCATTTTTCAAAAAATTCTTCTTCATTATCACCATAATGATAATAATTTAATTCTTTAACACCAATATCAGATTCATCCCATTTAATCTCAACTTTTACTGGGGAGGACTGGCTATATAAGGTTTGTATGAAAGGTGTGTAGTTATTTGAAAATTCAACCTCTTGCCAATTTGTATCAATTGTCCTTTTAGATTCTAAAAATCGATCATTATTTATCATTGTAAAATTTAAATCTTGATCTCCAGAAACTTTTTTTACCCAAATTTTTGAATCTTTTTCTATAAATAACCCTAACATCTGTCTATCATGGTTATTTCCCCTATGAATTCCCATGTCAGAAATATTTTTTACAGATGGAAGAGAATAAAATGTTCTTTCAATCATCGGCTGTACAGTTGGATCATCTGTAACTATTACTGGAACGGTTATATCCAGTCTATTATTATGGGAATCAATAACATGATAATCTATTTTGTACTCCCCAACTGTATCCACATCTATATTATCTGTTGATATAATTTTATCAGAAATATTAAAATCTTCAAAATCTCTAGCAAATATTCTATATCTGGCATCTTTTAAAGAAAATAAACTCCCTTTTTTTAAAACTATTTTAGTTGTTCCGTAAAATTCTGGCTTATTAGTCTCACTCCAAAGGCTATTTGTAGAAACTTTTTCTTTATTCGTTTTAATATTATTAATAACTTGCGCAAATGCCGTATATGGAACTTGATTTATAATAAAGCATATCGCCATAAAAACTAAGACAAACTTTTTTGCAATAATCTTCATAATCAAATAATCTCCCTATTTATATTAATTTAGTATAAATATTATATTATATTATAG
>CAMTHN010000108.1 GCA_947072265.1 uncultured Clostridia bacterium
GTGTATATATAAAGAGAATTATATATACAATTCTAAAGATAATAAAAATATAAATATAGGAGTTCCTATCGATCTTAGAAATTATTTTAAAAGTTTTACAACTAGAAATTTTTTTAGTTTTATTTGTATAGATATTGATTTTAAAAAAAATAATTATACTTTTAAAGATTTAATTTTGGAAGTTAGAGATAAGATGAAAAAAAAATTGGCAGTAGAGACTATAAAAAAGAAAATATCGTATAACATAGTTATTCAAAATAATATTATTTCTAGATTTACTCCATTGTTTGTAAAAAATAAATTTTTAAAAAGTGTTTTATTAAAGGGAGAAAAAGGTCTAACTGCTCCTTTATCAAATTTAGGGCTTATAAAAATGGATGAGCCTTTTTCATGTTATATAGAAAGGTTTGATTTTTTTATGGAAGCGACAAAGAGTAGAAAACTTAGATTAGGTATTGCTTCGTATAATGATACTATGGTTTGCAGTTTTTCTTCTCTATTTTTAGAAAAAGATATAGAAAGAAGTTTTTTTAAATATATAACTGATTTAGGTATAGATGTTACCGTTATATCTAATGAGGTATAATTATGAATAGAGGTAATAATTGTAATATATATTTTCATAACAATAAAAAAATGTGTCCTTTATGTAATATTAATAATATTGAATATATAAATGATGATAACTATTGTTCTTTTCCTACTATTGATAACGGAAAAAAAATATTTTCGGTATTACTTAAAATAATTAAATTTTTCGCTATATCTTTTTCTATTATAAGCCTATTTGTAGAATATTATATTTCACAAAATATAAGTTGGTCATTTATAGTAGTTATTTTATCTATGTATATAATGTTTTTGTTTAATTATTCTTTAAAGAAGCTTTTTACAATTGGAAAAATAGTTTTATATCAATCAATTTTTTTTATAATGCTAACCTTTATAATTGATTTTTTATATGGATTTTTTAAATGGTCTATATATTTTTCTATACCTATAATACTATTGGTTTCTATTATGGTTTTAATTATTTTGATGGTAAGTATTCGATCAGTTTTTTTTGATTATTTAATATATTTAATATCCTTACTTTTCTTTGGTATAATTCAGGGAGTATTTATATTATTTAATATAAATACTCCCAAAATAATGGTTTTTATAACATTTTTAATTAGCGTGATAATTCTTATAGGTTTATTTATTTTTTTAGGTAAATACACTAAAAATGAAATTAAAAATAGGTTTCACTTTTAGTATATTAAGGAGATTTAATGAAATTATTTAATATTTGTAGTGAAGATATAGAAAATTATGTTCATATATCTTTTCAGGAAGCAAAGAAAATTATAGATACAGAAAAAGATATTGTTATTCTAGATGTTAGAACTGAGGAAGAGTGGAAAGAGGTTAGAATTAAAGAAAGTATTCTAATACCTCATTATGATTTATTAAATTTTGTAGGAAAAATTATTTTAGATAAAAATAAAAAATATTATTATATTGTAGAAGTGGGTATAGAACAAAGATTGCGTTTAAAATTTTAAGATATTTAGGCTATAATAATATTTTGGACTTTGGTGGAATAATAGATTGGCCATACGAAACGGTTAAAGGTAAATAAAAATAAGGTGTCTTTAATAGACACCTTATTTTTATTTATTTTGTATTAAAAAAATTATTCAGCAGATATAGTTGCTTTTACAAAATAATTTATTGGTTGATTAAAATGAGGTAAGAAGAATAAATCCAATAATTTTAATCTATCAATAGTTATCTCTTCTTGTATAGCTAGGGAAAACATATGCAAAGCAAGAGTTATATCATGTTCAGATGCCATTTGTGCCCCTAAAACTCTTCTTGTATCGGCATCATACACTATTTTTAATGTAACTTCATAGTTAGAAGGCATAAATGCAGGTTTTTGTAAATCTGTAATTTCTGTAGATTTAACATTAAATCCAAGTTTTTCTGCTTCTCTTTGATTTAGACCTGTAGAGCACATAGTTAAATCAAATATACATATGGCATTTGAACCTTGAACACCATTCATAGGTATATTAGTTTCACCTACATTATGTCCAGCTACTATCCCTGTTCTTACAGCATTTGTAGCAAGAGCGATATATGATAGTTGTTTTGATGCATTATTATAAACAGTAGAACAATCTCCAACAGCATATACTCCATTTATATTTGTTTTTTGATTATTATCAGTTATAATAGCGCCATTTTCCATAAATTCTATTCCAGAGTCTTTAAACATAGATGTGTTTGGTCTAAAACCTATAGACATAATAACAAGGTCAGAATCTATAGTTTTTTTATTAGTTATTACATTTGAAACTTTTCCATCTTTTCCTTTAAAACCTGTAACAGTTTCACCAAGCATAAGTGTTATATTATTTTCTTGTAGTTTCTTTTCCATTAGTTGTGAAAAATTTGAATCAAAATATCTAGGTAAAACTTCTTCAAGCACATCTATAACAGTAACGTTTTTACCATTTTTGGCATATGCTTCGGCAAGTTCTAATCCTATATATCCAGCTCCAACTATTGTTACATTTTTAATAGATTTATCATTTAATTTTTCTATGGCTTTATGTGCATCCTGAAATAATTTTACAGGAAATATGTTTTCAAGTTCTATTCCAGATATTTTTGGCATTATAGGTATAGAACCAGTTGCTATAATTAAATCATCATATGTATCCTGTATTGTTTCCTTTGTTTCCAAATTCCTAACTGTAATTGTCTTAGCTTTTGTGTCAACTGATTCAACTAAAGTTTTCATATTGACAGATGCACCTTTTTTTCTGAGTTCATCTGGAGAAGAGTAGAACAATCCATCGGGATTATCAATAACTCCACCAACCCAGAGTGCAATTCCACATCCTAAGAAACTTATATTATCATTAGAATCATATGTAATTACTTCTAATTTATCAGAATAGTTGTCCATCATTGTGTTAATAGAGGCAGTTCCTGCATGATTTGTTCCAATAACTATAACTTTTTTTTTCATAATATTACTCCTAATTTAATGGTATTATTTATATAATATATTTAAAATATACAAATCTTATCTCTTATAAATATATCATATTGATATAATTTTATCAATAAATTTATTATTG
>CAMTHN010000109.1 GCA_947072265.1 uncultured Clostridia bacterium
CTTTTCATCTAAATTTATATCTAAAGACTTTTTATCTTCATTCTTTGATAAAAACTTATAATTTAATATGGTTCTTTTAACTATAAATATCTTTCCTATTACATTAAAAAGAATTATACCTATTGCTATAGATGAATATAGATGGATATCTGAATTTTGTATAGATGATGGAGTTGATATAAGAAATATATTTTGCACAAATGATCCAATTGTTGATATTGCTACACTTGTATCTCTATCAGGCCTTATCTTTATTAAAGCAACTATACCTTCAAATATTGTTGTATACGATATTACAATACTTGCTATTAAAAAAAATAATTGAATTCCTAAAAATATATTAGGGTTAGTTTCTACCCTTAATTGATTTGGAATAGCTAAAAAAGATATATATTTTGTAAAACCATAATAAGTAGATAATATAAAAATTATCCCTAATGATATGGCTCTAAAATATAAATTGTTTAAAAGATCTTTTAAATTATCTTTTATGTCCATCTTGGTTTCTTCAACCTCTAGATTTTGGTCTGTTTTATCGTCCACTTTATAAGAAGACTTTAATTCTCCTTCTATATCTTTATCAAGATATTCTCTTTTAAAAATAGAGACAATTTGTTCTGTTTTTTCCTTTCTAATATTATTTAAACTTTTCAAATTTAGATATCTATTTTTAAATTCTTTTAAACCCTGTTTAGATATTTTTTTTGTATTAAAAGATGGTGGTATAATTTCTTCATCTTGTTGTTTTTCTTGATATGTTTTTTCATCATTTTCTACAATATCCTCGTTATATTCCTCGCTATAGCTATCAAATTTATCGTCAACTAATGCATCATCAACTATTTTATCTAGATCTTCATCACTAATATTAATAGTTAATTTATCTATCTCAATGTCTTCTAATATTTTATCAACAGAAAATTTTTGGTCTAATTTATTCATTGTTATGCTCCACAATCAAAATTAAATTATAAACAAAATATTATTTATTATATCTACTCTATCTTCTTTGCCTAACTACATCACACATCAAAACACCAGCTGCAACAGATGCATTTAAAGATTGAATTTTACCTTTCATAGGTATTGATATTTTAAAATCACACTTTTCTAGAATAATCCTTGATATTCCTTTATCTTCTGATCCAATTATAATACACATAGCACCTTTAAAATCAACATCGCTATATATCTCTCCCTTTTGGTCTGCTCCATATATCCAAATTCCACTTTTCTTAAGAATATCTATAGTAGAAGAAAGGTTTGAAACCCTTACAACAGGAATATGCTCCACAGCACCAACAGAAGTTTTATATATAATAGGACTTAGACTAGCAGATCTTCTTTTTGGAATAATCACACCATGTGCACCACAACACTCTGCTGTTCTTATTATCGCCCCTAGATTATGCTGATCTTCTATTTCATCACACATAATTATAAAAGGCTGTTCTTCTCTCTCTTTTGCAATTGCTAGTATATCTTCTAAATCCGAATACTTTGAGGCACAAACAACAGCCACTACACCCTGATGATTTCCTCCATCACTTAGATTATTTAACTTTCCATCATCAACTTTTTTTACAACAACCCCTTTAGAAATAGCAATTGCTATAATTTTATTTATTAAACCTTTTTTATTTTCTGATTTGGAAACAAACACAGTATCTATATCTCTATCACTGTTTATAGCTTCTAAAACAGAGTTTCTTCCTATTATATTTTCAAAATCAACTTTGGTTTTTATATCTGTATCTGTTATATAATTATTATTAATACTATTTTCCATTTAGGTACCTCAGATCTATATTGTTATTATTTATTATATCATATTTTAATATATTTAAGTAAATTTTTTTACCTTTTATCTTTTATATTTTATAAATAATTTTTAATTGACTTTACTTTTCAAAAGAATTATTATATTTATCAAATAAATATAAATTAAAATCAATATGGAGGACTTATTATAAAAAATATTAAAATTTTATCTTCTACTATATTATTAATAACTATAATTATCACTTTAACTTCTTGTAGAGATAATAATAAGAAAAACGAAGAAATAAATAATCAGCAAAATAAAAAAGAAATTATAAATATATCATCTCTAAAAGGATCATACACTATACCAGCTTTATATTTAATCGATTTAAATAATAGAAATTCATCTATTAATAAATATAATATAGATATTGTAAATTCTACTACAGAAATTATTCAAAAAGCTATTAACGATCAAATAGACATTGCCGCTGTTCCTACCATTGTTGCTTCTGATATATATAACAAAACAAATGGCAACTTTAAAGCTATAAGTATAAACACATCTGGTTCTCTTTATTTTGTCATTGACAAATCTATTGATATAAAAGATATACAATCGTTTAAAGGAAAAACGATAAACGCTTATATAGAAGACCCTTCACAAAAATATATATTAGATCATATATTTATTAAAAACAATCTAACAGTAGGAAAAGATCTTAAAATTAATTATCTTGAAAATATATCAGAATTCACTCAAGATGTTTTTGATGGAAAATTTGACATTTCTCTTATTCCAGAACCTTTTGCAAGTTCTACACTAAAAGATAACCCAAAATTAATTAGGTCTTTAAACATTTCTGAGGAATGGCAAAAAATTTATCCAGAGTCTAATTTGCCTATGGGAGTTTTAATTGCATCTACCTCATTTATAGAAAATAAAAAGGATCTTTTAGATAAATTTATGCTTGAGTATGATCGATCTACATCGATGGTTAAAAGAAATCCAACAAATATACAAAATATTGCTGAAAATATTGGATTAATGTCTTCTGAACTGGCAAAATTATCAATACCAAAATACAACTCTATATCTATAAATTCCGAAAAAATGAAATCTAATATTATAGATATACTATCTATAATAAACTTTTTTTCACCAGATTTAATAGGTGGTAGATTACCTCTAGATGATTTTTATTATTTAAAATAAATTAATTTCCATATTATTACATTGTATAATAATTTATTTTTAGGACATAATTATTACTGTACTAAATTATTTATTCTAACTTATTTTAAACTTAAAAACTTCTACTTCTATCTTATGAAAATAATTTAGTATATTATACGAGAA
>CAMTHN010000110.1 GCA_947072265.1 uncultured Clostridia bacterium
TAAATTAAAAGATAAAGTTATTATAGATGGAAAAAAAACTTTTAAAACATATTCAACCCAAAGTTATACTTTTACAGATAAAGAATTATTAGAAGAAGAAATTATTAAGCAAGATATTATGAAATTACCGATACAATATTTTGAACAAAATAGTGAGAGATGGCAAGGATATTTAGATAAAACTTTTGCAAATACAACTGTTAGTTCTGATATAAAATATAAAAATGCTGCAGTAAAATCTATAGAAACTTTAACAACAAATTGGAGAAGTCCAGCGGGAGCTTTATTGCACGATGGAATTGTTCCTTCTATGTCATACAAATGGTTTATAGGAATGTGGGCATGGGATTCTTGGAAACAAGCAGTGGCGACATCTGTTTTTGATGGAGAATTAGCTAAAAATAATATACGTGCATTATTTGATTATCAAATAACACCTGACGATGATTTGAGACCACAAGATAGTGGGGTTATACTCGATGCAATATTTTATAATAAAGATAAATATAGAGCTGGTGATGGTGGAAATTGGAATGAAAGAAATTCTAAGCCAGCATTAGCTGCATGGAGTGTATGGAATATTTATAAATCTACAGGAGATAAATCTTTTTTAGAAGAGATGTATCCAAAATTAGTGTTATATCATAATTGGTGGTATTTAAATAGAGATCATGATAAGAATGGAATAGCAGAGTATGGTGGGATGGTACACGATTTAAATAAAACAAAAGAAGATATAATATTAGCAGCTGCGTGGGAAAGTGGAATGGATAATGCACCAAGGTTTGATGTGGATGGATATGGTGAAATAGATACTGGAGTTGATGTTTTTGAAAATTTTGATGATAAAGGGAACCTAGTAGGGTATTCTATAAATCAAGAATCGGTTGATTTAAATTCATATCTTTATGCAGAAAAAGGATTTTTAAAATCTATGGCAGATGTTTTAGGTAATAGCGTAGATTCAAAAAAATATAGCGAAGAAGCAGATAAAATACAAGAATATATTAGCGAATATATGTTTGATAAAGAAACTGGCTTTTTCTATGATTTACAGATAAATCAGGATGGAACAGATAAAAATATACTAGTTAATAGAGGTAAAGGACCAGAGGGATGGATACCTTTATGGGCAAAATTAGCAACAAAAGAACAGGCAGCAAAGACAGTTGAAAATATGATGGATGAAGATAAATTTAATACTTTTGTTCCGTTTGGAACATCGTCTAAAGATAATCCAAGTTTCAATCCAACAAAATATTGGAGGGGACCTGTATGGATGGATCAAGCTTTATACGGGGTAGAAGCTCTTCAAAATTATGGATATAAAAAACAAGCAGTAGAAATATCAACGAAGATGTTTAATAATGCAGAAGGTTTATTAGAAGATGGACCTATTAGAGAGAACTATAATCCTTTGACTGGAGGGGGACTTCATACTAAAAATTTCAGTTGGTCGGCATCTGCTTTTTATCTGATGTATAAAAATACATTATATGGTGATAGAACAACATCCCAAGAGTCAATTTCTATACCAATGGATACAGATACAGATATTGTAGTTCCAGAGGTAAACCCAGAAAAACCAACGATAAATCCAAGTACAGGATCAAATAAAATATTTATAATACCATCTATATTATTAATATTGATTTTGTCAAGTTTTTGGTATATAAAGCTAAAAAAGAATATATAAAAAATAAAGTCTAAGATTATAATCTTAGACTTTATTTTTTTATATAAATAGTATCAAAAATAAAAGAGCTATTCTATTAGGAATAGCTCTTTTATTTTTAATTATGCATCAGATGATTTTTTATTTTTTTTAGTTAAAGAGGACCCAGCAAAACCAACAGCACCTAATCCTAATACTAAAAATAGAAGCATAGAAGAAGAATCTCCAGTAGTTGGGTTTGTTGTACCAGGTTTATTTGTATCTGGTGTAGTAGGAGGAGTTGTTGGATCTGTTGAAACTGGAAGGCTATCAAAAGACATATTTAAAATATCTCCAGTTGGTATACCAGTTCCATTTAATTTATGCATTTTTGTATCAAGAGTTTGACCTTCTATAGTAGATTTTTGTTTAATAAAATACTTACTTCCTTTAAGATATTCAACATCAACAAAAGAAAATTTACCATCTATATCAGTTGTAGCTAGTTCGCTTACAAGAGCTTGATCAGACATATCATCTTTAGTATATGAATATAGTTCAAATGTAGCACCTTGTATAGGTGTCTTATTTTTTGAATCAATTAAAGTACCATTAACAGTAAATTTAGTTAATGCTTCAAGAATTATATCCCCTGCAGTAATAGCAGCTTTATCAACAGTAACATCAACTCCTTTAATTGTAGAACCCTCAGGAGTATTTGTTGCTTTTAAAGTATACATACCATAAGGAACATCTTTAAATGAAAATGATCCATCTACAGTAGATTTAGTAGTAGATATTGGTTCACCTGTTTTAGAAACTTTAGAATATAGACCTAATTCTATATCAGGAACACCAACAGAAGGAGTTGCACTGTCTACAATTTTCCCAGTAACAGTACCAACATTCATTTCTAGGCTTAATTCTGCAGTTACTATAGTAGCTAAATCTGTAGTTGTAACATCTACAAATGGAGTTTTATATGAAGAAGCATTTTTAACAAAACTTATTTTATAATTTGCTGCTGGAATTGGATTAGCATCTGTTCCTTCAAAATAAACAACACCATCTTTGTCAGATGTTAAAGTGATTAATAAAGGATTAGTTGTATCTATATCACCGCTTCCAGCTTTAAGTTTTTCTAATTTTAATTCTATACCTTCAACTATTGTATTTACAGCTGATGGTTTAATAGTAATTTTAATATTACCATGTAATCCAATAGGGTTAACTTCAACTGCTGTAGATGATGAGCTATCATCTACAGTAACCTCTGTAGCGAAAGCAGTAGTGGCAGAAAGGACGATCATAGCTGCTAAAATAGAAGAAATAATTTTTTTAAAATTTTTATTCATTGTAAAATTCGTCTCCTTTTTAAGTATTATTATAAAAATTAGTAAATTTTTATAATAATCTTGTGTATTATATCAAGTGTACTGTTTCATACAGCATATTAACAT
>CAMTHN010000111.1 GCA_947072265.1 uncultured Clostridia bacterium
TAAAATGAAACTAAAACTAAATGATAAAAATATTATAAAAAAAGAATATAATAATATAATTAAATTAATGTGGGATGAATATGAAATTACACAATCTGAAGGATTAAATATAGACTGTAATATAAAAAATATAAATACTTTAAAAAAGAATCTTGTTGATATAAAGGCTAGCATAAAAAAATTAGGACATGTAAATATAGATTCTATAGAAGAGTATAAAGAAATTTTTGATAGATATAATTTTTTAAAAGGTCAGATAGATGATATAGAAAAATCAAAAAAAGAGTTATTTATAATAATAGATGAAGTTATTAGAAAGATGAAAGAAATTTTTCAAGAAAATTTTAATAAAATAAATAGTCATTTTATGGAAATTTTTATAAGTTTATTTGGAGGGGGAAGCGGTGAGCTTAGATTAATTGATCCTAATAATGTTCTTGAATCTGGAATAGAAATATATGTACAGCCACCTGGAAAAATAATAAAAAATTTAGTTTCTTTATCAGGAGGAGAACAATCGTTAGTTGCTATATGTATATATTTTGCAATACTAAAAGTTAAACCATCTCCTTTTTGTGTTTTGGATGAAATCGAAGCTGCTTTAGATGATGCAAATGTTTGTAGATATGCACAATATTTAAAAAATATGAGTGATACCACACAATTTATAGCTATTACTCATAGAAGAGGAACGATGGAAGAAGCTGATATTTTATATGGAGTTACTATGCAACAAGAGGGAGTTTCGTGTTTATTGGAATTAGATATAAAAAAAATAGAATCAATTTTATAATAAAAAATTGGAGGGTTTATTTGTGGGATTATTTTCAAAGATAAAAGAAGGACTTAAAAAAACAAAAGATAGCATGATGAAAAAGGTAGAAAGTGTTATAAATTCTTTTGTTAAAATAGATGAAAATTTATTTGAAGAATTAGAAGAAACTTTAATAATAAGCGATATAGGATATAATACATCTGTTTTTATCTGCTCTGAATTAAGAAAAAAAGTTAAAGAAACGGGAACAAAAGATGCTAATAATGTAAAAAAATTACTAAAAGATATAATTTCTAATATTTTAAATACTGAAGATAAAGAAATAATAGCTGAAAAAAAGATTATAGTTTTAATAGGAGTTAATGGAGTTGGTAAAACAACAACAATAGGAAAACTATCTAATATATATAAAACACAGGGAAAAAAGGTATTAATAGCAGCGGCAGATAC
The DNA here is from genome assembly GCA_947072265.1 of uncultured Clostridia bacterium. GTDB lineage: Bacteria > Bacillota > Clostridia > Oscillospirales > Ruminococcaceae > CAMTHN01. The sequence continues at coordinate 1,226 of CAMTHN010000111.1, forward strand.
GTTTAGAGCGGCGGCTATAGAACAGTTGGATATTTGGGCTAAAAGGTCTGATGTTGATATTATTAAGAATAAAAATGGGGCTGATCCTGCTTCTATAATATATGATAGTATTATTTCTGGAAAATCTAAAAATTATGATATAATATTGTGTGACACAGCAGGAAGATTGCATAATAAAAATAATCTAATGAAAGAATTAGAGAAGATAAATAGAATTATAGATAGAGAAAAAGGAGAATATAAAAAAGAAATATTATTAGTTTTAGATGCAACAACAGGACAGAATGCGATAAATCAAGCAATAGAATTTAAGGAAGTTGCAGATATAACTGGCATAGTTTTAACAAAATTGGATGGGACAGCAAAAGGTGGAATAGTTATCCCTATTAAACATGATATAGGAATACCAATTAAATATGTTGGTGTAGGTGAGCAGTTAGATGACTTGCAAATTTTTAATGCTAATGAATTTACAGATGGTCTTTTTGATTAGCTATTAATAACAGGGGGTAATTTTAATATGGATATTGTAGTGTCGACAAATAATTTTCATAAATTAATAGAATTTAATAGAATATTAAAATTAGATAAAATAAAGTTATTATCTCTAAAAGATGAAAATTATAATGACTATATAGATGAATCAGGAATAACTTTTAAAGAAAACTCTAGAATAAAAGCAGAAGAGGTATACTTAAAGTTAAAAAAACCAACCATTGCTGATGATAGTGGATTAGAAATAAATTTTTTGAATAATGAACCGGGTATATATTCTGCTAGATATGGTGGAGAAGATTTGACAGATAAAGAAAGGTGTTTTATAATCCTTGATAGAATGAAAGGTGTTCCTAAGCAAGATAGGTTGGCAAGATTTATCTGTTGTATAAGCTATATAAATAAAAAAGGTGTTTTATTTCAGGTAGAAGAAACATGCGAAGGATATATATCTGAAAGGTATATAGGCGACAACGGATTTGGATATGATCCAATTTTTTTAGTGGATGATGTTTGTTTTGGATTAATTAGTGGGTCTGAAAAAGATATAATAAGCCATAGAGGTAAAGCAATTAGAAAGATTAGAAAATATATTTTAGAAAAGGTTGTTGAAAAAAATGAATAGTAAACTTAGAAGCCAATTAAAAGGTATAGGAAGTAAAACACAAGCGGTTATGCAACTGGGAAAAAATGGAATAGGAGAAGATTTTTTGGCTCAGGTGGAACAGTTGTTAGAAGTTAGAGAAATATTAAAAATTAGTGTTTTAGATAATAATATGGATGATATAAAAGATTTATCTAGAGAGATATCATCAAAAACAGAAAGTGAAGTAGTACAAGTTATAGGTAGAAAGATAGTTTTATTTAAAAGAAATATAAAAGAGCCAGTTTTAAAGTTAAAAATGTAGAATATAAAGGATATTTATGATAAAACAAATAGGCGTGTACGGTGGAACATTTGATCCGATACATGAGGGTCATAGATTATTCATTACTCAAATATTAGATATATGTAAGTTAGATACTATTATGATTATTCCATCTAATAATCCTCCTCATAAAAAATTTGTAAATATAACTTCTTTTTATCATAGGTATGAGATGTGCCATCTTGCATTTAAAGATACTCAAAATATTATTATTAGTGATATAGAAAAACATATTATAGGACTAAATTATTCTATAAATACATTAGATATAATAAAAAAAGAAAATATAAATTCTTCTATATTTTTAATTATAGGATCAGATATGTTTTTAGGATTTAAAAGCTGGTATATGTATAAAAAAATATTAAAAATATACAATTTAATTGTTTGTTGTAGAAAAGAAGAAGATATATATAAGGTATATGAACATAAGAAAACTTTTGATGATTTATATAATAT
>CAMTHN010000112.1 GCA_947072265.1 uncultured Clostridia bacterium
GTTTTACAGATATTATGATAGATTTATTTTCTAAAGATGATGTCATTTATAAAAGTGAAAATTTAAAATCAAAAGAATTCGATGTTTTAAAAATACTTCAAGATAAATCTGATCAACATAATATAAAAATACATATTGTTTTTGATTTATATAACGATATATATTTTTCTAATTTAGAGGATACAGATAATCAAAATAAATCGATATTATCAAATAATAGTGATGATATAATTTATTCAGAACTTGCTAATATAATATCTAAATATAATATTGAAAGTATATTAATTGATAGTTACTATCCTGATAAAAAAAATATTTCTTATCATGAATATATGTCTTCCGGTGGAAGTATGGGTTATGATAATTGGATACAAATTATTGGAAATTATAAAATAACTAAATTTATTAGTTCTGTTAAAGAGTTAGAATCAAATATTCCAATAGGTATATATTTAGATTCTGTTTATAAAAATGACTTGACAGGAAATAATGGATCTAAAACATCTGCTGACTTTCAAAGTGTGATAGATGGAAATATAGATATATTATCTATATTAGAAGATGATATATTTGATTTTGCAATAATAAAAAATTTTAATTCTATAACAAATAAAGATGTTCCTTATGAAACTGTGTTAAATTGGTGGGAGGATATTTTAAAAAAATTAGAAAATCCTATTCCTTATTATGTTATGCATGATGGAAATAAAGTTGTTTCAAATAGTGAAGGATGGGGAGGAACAGATCAGCTTATTAGGCAGGTTTCTACGGCTTTAAAATTAGATGGATATAGAGGAAGTTTTTATAAAGGATACAATAGAATTAAAGAAAATATTGATGGTTCTACAACTGCTTTAATAAAATTTTATTCTAATGAATATGATGAAAAACATTTATTTAAAGATTTAGAAATAACATCTCCAAAAGAAAGAAATATAAAAACCTTTGAAGAAAGTATAGTTTTTTCAGGAAAGTTTGATCCAAATTTTGATGTTTATATAAATGGTGAAAAAATTATACCTACAGCTGATGGAGAATTTTATATTCAAATTCCTCTAACTATGGGTGATAATACATTTGAAATAAAGCATAAAGGACAGATAGTTAATTATATTATAAATAGAACTTTAAAACTATTTGAGGATGTAAATCCAAAAGAAAATATTTCAGTAGAAGGAGATTCTGAAATAGATGTGGAAGCTATTGTTCATAAAGATTCTATTGTTAATGCTAGTTTAGGAGGTAAATCCGTAAAACTTACAGAGGTTCCTTCTGATGATAATGTTTCATCTGATTCAGTTTATATTAGATATGCTGGAAAAATAAAAGTGAGAAGTGGTACATCTAAAAAGCAGAATATAGGAAACATATCATTTTCGGCATCTAATCAAGGAGTTACAGAAAATAGAAATGGTGGATCTATAGTTATAGATCCAATATATACTCCACCAGCACCACCACCAGGAACTGGTGGTGGAGGAGATACTGGGGGAGGAGATACTGGGGGAGGAGGAAATGTTGGTGGAATTCTTGATCCAAATGCACCTGGATGGACTCCAACTGGGAATCATAAAATGATAAGAACTACAAGAAATTATGCTGATATATTTTCTTCTAAATCTACATCGTCTTATGCACCTCCAAACATATATCAATGGCCTAAAGATACCGTTGATTATTATGTTAAAGAAAATACTATAGGTTCTACAAAATACTATATAACTAGAACTGGGAAAAGAATAAAAGCATCCGAATCTCAGTTATATACGGCTAAAGATATGGGATATAACGCTTTAAATCATATAAATACATCAAATGATGGAACTTCTACATTTTTAAATATCAATCAGACATGGAAAGCACCCTTTGATATTTCTTTTGAAGGAGTTGGAGAGACTACAACTGTTCCATCTTTTAACACTAATACTGTAATAATAACTTTTGATTATGCTACAGTTGCAGGAAATATGAATTTTAGTGGGTTTGGAGGAAGCTCGTTATTTAAATCAGGTAGAATTGAAAAAACTATTTCAAATAATATTCCTCAATATAAACTTCATTTAACACTAAAAAAACCTGGTAGTTATTTTGGAGCAACTTCTGCTTATGATGGAAATGGAAACTTAATATTACGTTTTCATAATTCAAGATCGTCATTATCAGGGGCAAGAATATTTGTAGATCCAGGACATGGTAATGGAGATGTTGGGGCTTCTGGTTCATATGTTTCTGGAGGAAATACTATAATTGTTCGTGAAAATGCTCTAACATGGAAAATGGCTAATGAAGTTGCTCAACAACTTAGAGCAAAAGGTGCAGTTGTAAAAATAATTGATACACAATCTACACAAAATTATTTAGGAGCAGCAGGACTTAGAAGAAGAGTTGATGAAGCACAGGCTTTTTTACCACATGCGGCCATCTCTGTTCATTATAACTCTGCTAGTGTTACAACTGCTACAGGAGTTGAAACATATTATAATGTTCCATTTTCTATGCCTCTTGCCAAAAGTATAAATGATAGGCTTGCAAATTATTATCATGGAACACTTTATAGTGATGGAAAAAATAGAAATAGAGGACATAAATTTTCTGAATTCTATGTAACAAGGGTTAAAACACATCCATCTGTTCTCGTAGAATATGGATTTATAAACAATCCAACAGAGTTACAAAAACTTAATCAAACTACACATATACAGGGTTTAGCAAAAGCTACAGTTCAAGGTTTGTTAGATTTTTTAACTAGATAATATTAAAAATATAAATTGTAATAAATTAAAAGTAGACAATTATCTACTTTTAATTTATTATTTATATATAGATAAATTTTCGGGAGGTGTTTTTTTATAGATTTTTTTATTTTTATTATTTTTATTATTTTTATTATAGTTTCATTTATTATGCTATTAGGATATAGAAAATATCATGATGGCCACTATGATAATGAGGTTATAGTAGTTTTAGGATATAAATCAAAAAAGGATAGACCGTCATTTATATTACAAAAAAGGTTGGAATATGCAAAAAAAATATTACAAAACAATCCAACATCTATATGTATACTTTCTGGAGGAAAGATAAATAAATATAATATATCAGAGTG
>CAMTHN010000113.1 GCA_947072265.1 uncultured Clostridia bacterium
ACTATAAGTAGATAATATATTACTTTTTAAATTGCTAATTATTTTAATTTGTTTATATAAATATAGTTAGATTAATTTATAAAAGTTTATTTTATAAAAATAATTATATAATAAAATAGGAGATACATATATATGAAAAAGATGTCGACAAAAAGAATTTTATCATCACTGTTATGTTTTTCAATTGCTAGTATCTTAACGGTAACTTCTGTTAGTGCAATAGAATTAAAGCCTATTGATAGTAGTTCTATATCTAATAGGATGAACTTGATAGAAATGTCAAATTCTACACATCCAAATTCTATTCAAAATAATACAATTCGACTTAATAGTGTACGTAATGGTAATTATTTTAATCAATTTTGGACAGATTTTGGTTTCTATAAATACCCAGATGGTACTTATAGATTAAAAAATTTATATAATGGAATTTTTTATGACTTTTATGAAATTAATAGTGGAGATACTATATATAGAGATACCGTGTTTATTTTTAGAAATAGTGATGGTCAAATCTATAGATCTGATTCTTTTAGGATGGGAACTAAAATGTCATATGCTGCAGCAATATTCCAGCTAATTGAACTTAATCAAGGTGACTCAGTTCAAATAATCACTAGTGGTGATCTAGGAAGACATGGAGCAATTGGAGGATATGTTAATAATAATTTATCTAATTTAGATTTTGGATATAAACTTGATGCTCACAATAGTAGAAAATTTCAATTTAGGGTTCAAGAAGATGGGCTATATGCCGAATATATTGAACAAAGTAGAATACCTGATGGAAATTATATGATAGAGACCGCTGAAGATTCGAATAAAGCTCTTACTGTAATTCAAGAAAATAATTCTATTAAGGTTTCTAGTAAAGGTATGTATGATGGAAAACAAAAATTTAACCTTACATATGATAATGTTAAAAAAGCTTATAGAATTAAAAGTTTATATAGCAATGACTATTTAAGTTGGAATAGTAACCAAAACAATGATGTTATACATTTTGGTGGAGGAGATTATGCTGATCAATTATGGTATTTAGTTAAACAAAAAAATACAGATAACTATACTTTAGTTAATGCCCTTAATACTAATCGTATTTTAAATTTAGATTCTAATAAAACAAATATAAGCGTTGCTGCTGATAGAGATAGTATATTACAGAAGTTTACTTTTACTAAAATAGAATATTAGTGTATTACAAATATTCTATTTTATTATTATTTATTAACAGTTAATAATAGTATATAAAATAAGAAAATGTATACACATTAAAAAAGATTTAAAAACAATTTTTATCATCATTGTTATGCTTTTCAATTGCTAGTCTCTTAACAGTAACATCTGTTAGTACAATAGAATTAAAGCCTATTGATAATAGTTCTACATTAAATAGAATATTGGTATTAGAAAAAATCTTGATTCTAGAAGTTCACATTCTATAACTTATAATACAATTCCACTTAACTCTATAAGTAACGGTAATGTTTATAATCAAGTAAATATGGATGATACTCTATATTCAGATACTGCATTTACTTTTACTAATAGTAATGGACATTATGCTGATCAGCTAGGGGTATTTAAAAGAAATCTGCTACTAATATTTATAGTTTAGTTAACGCAAATAATACTGATCGTTTTTTTAATTTAGATTCTTATGAAATAAATATAAGTATTGCTACAGAGAGATATAATAAATCTCAACAGTTTAAATTAATAAAATTAAATTAGTAAGTATTATAAATACAATAAATATAAAGCAATTCATTTATGGATTGCTTTATATTTATTGTATTTAACTATTTATAAGTATATTAGATAATTTTAAAGTTATTAGATTATGTTTAAAAATATAAAATGAAAGATAATAAGACCAACTATTTTAAAAGCTATTAGCGGTCTTATATATAAAAATTTAATCACCAAAAAAAAGAGATATACATCTGATGGATATCTCCTTGCTAGCAGATATATAGTTAAAAATAATATCCATATAACCACATTTTTCAAGATACCAACTTTAATATTTAATATAAAAATAAAAGCTGTAGACTTTAAAATCTACAGCTTTATTTTAAAATGTATGGACAATTTAGGAGAGGCATTCCCTTCCCTTTCTAGTATTTCTAAACATATAAATATCTCTAGAAGTCGAGTTGCAAAAGGAATTAAATTTCTTAGAGAAGAATCTATTTTATCAAGAGAAAAAAGACTTAAATTAGATAAATCTCACAAACAAAATAAATATACAATAGCTCCTAAAAGTATAGCAACAACAAGGATTTATCCCAGTCCAAAGCAAAATATTAATATATATATAAGAGAAAATATATATAGAATAGTATATAATATAACAAAAACATATGGGTTTAAATAATTATTTATATTTTTTTATATCTTTCTCTACACTTACAAACCTATCATTACGTCCCCATAAAATATTATTTACCTTCATATCAATATGTGACATGAGTTTATTATAATCATCAGAGTTAATACTAAATTCATAATTACATTTATATGTTTTTTTCTGATTATATATAAATATAAATTCAATAATATACTCTTTGCCTGATTCTAAAAATAAACCTTCTTTTATTTTATCTTTTAATTCTTCTTTTATTAGACCTATACTATTTTTAAAAAAATCTGAAAAATTAGACTGAATTTGATCACGATTATTTTCATCCGACTCATTTTTAAAAGATTCATTTGAATCTTTTGCTTCTTTGGACAAATCATTATATGAACTAGATGAATCTAAACAATTTCCACATTCTTTAAATTCATATCTTATATTTAAATTTCTTAATTGTTTTTTACACAATTGGGTACACATTTTAGTATAATTTTTATTCAAAGATATACTTTGGAGTCCATAATTTGCTGATTCTGATAAATATGGAAAAAATATTGAGGATTTCAATTCTATATATTTTTCTCTATTTTTTTTTTCTATTATTTTTAAACTATAATTTTCCAAAATAATATCTTTATTTGAATATATAGAAAAAGGAATATCTATTATTAATTTTAAAGGAAACATTATTAACATTTTAGAATCTGGTGTTACTACTATATTTAACATTTTATAT
>CAMTHN010000114.1 GCA_947072265.1 uncultured Clostridia bacterium
TTATATAATTATAAAAATAAAGAATTTATCATTTTATTTAAATAATGATGAAATAAATTTAATTCCACCTTTTTGACATTTTTGATCTATTATTTTACATCTAACAAGCAATGTATCTTTTCCTATAACTTCTATATCATTCCATTTAATTATCAAGTCATCTCCTCTTCCAAAAAGACCAAAAAATTTTAATTTTCCATATATAACAATAGATAAAAGTCTACAACAAGATATATCTACTATAATATCATCTACATAGCCGAGTTTTACCCCTGTTTCAATATGTATAACTTCCTTATTTTTAAGATCGTTCATTCTACATTTCATAAAATCACCACCTAAAAAATAGGTTATAAATAAATATATATTATCTTTTTTAAAAATTATAACGATAATTGGTTAGATAAATTTTTTAAAGTTTCAACCATATCCAATTTTTCCCAAGGAGACTCTATGTCAGATCTTCCCATATGTCCATAAGCCGCAAATTTTTTATATATTGGTTTTCTTAAATCAAAAGTTTTAATAATCCAACTAGGAGTTAATTCAAATGTTTCATATATAATTTTGGAGATTTTTTCATCAGAAATAACCCCTGTTCCAAAAGTATCTACAAATATAGAAATAGGTCTCGATACACCTATCGAATAGCATAACTGAAGTTCACATTTTTCTGCTATGTTTGCAGCGACAATATTTTTAGCAATATATCGTGCAGCATATGAAGCACTTCTATCAACTTTTGTAGGGTCTTTTCCTGAAAAAGCTCCTCCTCCATGTCTTGAATATCCACCATATGTATCAACTATTATTTTTCTTCCTGTAAGTCCACTATCTCCTTGTGGTCCACCTATAACAAATCTTCCTGTTGGATTAACTAAATATCTTGTATTTTCATCTAATAAATTTATTGGAACAACTTTTTTTATTACATTTTCTATAATATCAAGTTTTAAAGATTCTAAAACAACATCTTCTTTATGTTGGATTGATACTACAATTGTGTCTATTCTTTTTGGTTTATTATCCTGATATTCAACTGTAACTTGTGTTTTTCCATCTGGTCTAATGTAGTCTTCTGAAAAAGTTTTCCTATATTCAGTAAGTCTTTTTGCGAGCTTATGTGCAAGATATATAGGTAAAGGCATATAATCTTCTGTTTCATTACAAGCAAAACCAAACATTATACCTTGATCTCCAGCGCCTATTTCTTGTTCATCTTCTGTTTTTCTAGTCTCTATAGCAGAATCGACACCCATGGCAATATCACTAGATTGTTCATCAATACTTGTAATCACACTACATGTATGTCCATCAAATCCATATTTCGCCCTATCATACCCTATATCTATTATAGTTTTTCTAACAATTTTAGGAATATCAACATAACAATTAGTCGTTATTTCCCCCATTAAAAAAACCATACCTGTAGTTATAGAAGTCTCACAAGCTACTCTTGCATACGGATCTTTGCCTATTATTGCATCTAATACTGCATCAGATATTTGATCACAAATTTTATCTGGATGCCCTTCTGTTACTGATTCAGAAGAAAATAAAAAATTAGACATAATGTACCCTCCCAATATTACAAAAAATATGAGTTCTAATTTATAAAATAAAATATAATTTATTAATATATAATTAACATTTAAATTTAATTATATATTTAATATTTTTTTTGTCAACAACAGTCGAATTATATTAAAAAGTTAATAAAAATTTAAATCTACTAAACCATATTATATTGATTTTATACTCAATATTTGATAAAATAAATATACAAATATTATATTTTAGGAGTGTTATAAACATTGTCAGATAGTCATACGATGAACTATGTAATTATAATTATAATTTTAGTTTTAATATCCGGATTTTTTTCATCAACAGAAACCGCTTTTTCAAGTGTAAATAAAATCAGGTTAAGAAATTATCTTAAAAATGGAAATAAAAAAGCTAAAAAAGCATTAAATATTATAGAAAATTATGATAATGCTTTATCTGCCATATTAATAGGAAATAATATAGTAAATATTGCATCTGCATCAATAAGCACAGTTCTTTTTACGCAATTTTTTGGAGATGCAGGAATAGCTATTTCAACCATTGTAATAACAATTTTAGTTTTAATTTTTGGTGAAATTATTCCAAAAAGTATTGCGAAAGAGCATCCCGAGAGTTTCACATTAGCTACATCTTCTATTTTATCAGTTATAATGATTATCTTATATCCATTTATAAAAGTTTTTGTTGGACTAAAAAATATTTTTGTTAAAATATTTATAAATAAATCTGACTCACAACCATCTGTGACAGAACAAGAATTAAAATTTATAATACAAGAAATAAAAGAAGAAGGTGTTTTAGAAGAACAAGAAGGAGAACTTGTTCAATCTGCTTTAGATTTTGACGAAATTACTGTTGGAGAAATTTTTACACCTAGAGTAGATATAATAGCTATAGATTATGATCTATCTACCGAAAATATATTATGATTATTTATAAAAGAAAAATATTCTCGAATTCCTGTCTATAAAAATACTATAGACAATATTATTGGTGTCTTACATGAAAGAGATTTTTTTACAAAATATATAAAAGAAAAAACTGTAGATATAAAATCTATTCTACAAAAAACTATATATCTTCCTCAACAAAAAAAAATATCAGAAGCATTAAAAGAATTACAAAAACAAAAACTTCATATGGCAGTTATATCAGATCATTATGGAGGAACTTTAGGGATTGTTACATTAGAAGATATTCTAGAAGAACTTGTTGGAGAAATATGGGATGAAGCTGATGAAGTTGAATTAGATATTATAGAAATTTCAGAAAAAACATTTCAAGTAAATGGTGATATGAATATATATGATATGATAGAAAAATTATGTGAAGATATTAGCGATTTTTTTACTACTAGTAATACTGTAAGCGGATGGGTTTTAGAAAAATTTGAAAAAATACCTAATCAAGGAGATTTTTTTGAATTTAAAAATATAAAAGTGACTGTAAAAACTGTTGAAGAACAAAGGATAATAGATTTAATTATTGAAATTATTTAGAATATGAAAGGACACTTATCTATAT
>CAMTHN010000115.1 GCA_947072265.1 uncultured Clostridia bacterium
ATTGTTTTTACGTCTTTCATATATATGTCTGCCTTTCTGTTATTTTTTTGTTATAGTATCAAGAATAAATTTTCCAAATTTATTCTTGACGTCCAGATTTAGTAAAAGGAATGCCAGTCTTTCTAGAAATGTTCTGTTTAAGACGGGTAACCCCTAAAAGTCTTTTTAATGAAAATCCACCTTTGTTTATTTCACCACCTCCTTCATATTATTTTTTTAGCTAGTCATTGTACTCAACTTCTACTTCTAATTGTTTTATTATAGATACCATTTCTTCCAGTTCATCTTTTTCTAAATCAAAGTTTTTTTCTAGGTGATTAATTATTTTCATCCTTTCTTTAGGAACTTTTGGATTTAATATTATTGTTTTTATCATTTATATTCTCCTTTCAATTTAAATTTATATATAAAAAAAACAAGGCTAGAATATATTTTCTAGTCTTACTTTTGTTGGATAGCTATTTGATTTGAGGTATATTTTACACATTTTTCAAATCCATCTATAATTGTTCTAGTAGGGATTTTAGACAAAGTTTAAGGTTTGAAACGGGGATAAAATCGTCCTTTTATTTTTGTATTTGAACTAAAATAATATCATTAATTTCATTATGAATATTAGGTATTTTGTGATGTAAATTCCTAATAATCTCTTCCCTTTCTTCTGGAACTTTTGGGTATAGGCTAATTGTTATTTTACTCATCTAGTTCCTCCTGAATTATGTTAATCTGTCCTTTAAAGTTTTGAAGTTGTTTTTCTTTAGGAGGGGTATATTCTTTTAAAGCATCAATAATATATTCCTGAATTTCTTTGGAAGTTTTGTTTTCAAAATCTATATACTGGTTGATCTTTTTGATAGGAACTTTTATAGAGGTTATGTTTTTTTATTTCTTATCAAATACCGCCCCAGAAAGAATATATCTTGTTGTATCCTCTGTAAGTTTATCTTCTTTTGAATACTCCTTAAGTTTTAAAGCTTTGTTCATATCAACTTTATAGTTAGAAGTTTGTAAAACAGAGGTTAAAATATCTTGATGTTCAGTCGATAAAAAAGAAATATCAACAGCAGGTCTAATTTTAATATCTCCAATATCTACAAGTTCAACAAGATAGTTATTCAAATAATTTAGCCGTATATATCTTTTTATATTACGTTTATTTAACTTCGCGACCACTGGTCGTGAAGTTAAATCTGTTTCATTATCATCATCTTTTCCATTACAAATATCTTCAAGTTGTTCAATCAAATCAGTACGTTTTCCTTGTTGTTTTATAGCTTGATAATGAAGTTGTAAAGACTTTCCAATCTCACTAGGTTTCATATCTGAAAGTGATCGTTGTAAATAGTTGCTTTCAGTAACGATGATACTAGCCTCGATATCATTAACATCCTTTATAACAGTGGGTATTATAGTTAGACCTGCAACACTAGAACAGTGGGTTCGATTATGACCTGAAAGTATCTCATAACAACCTTTTTCTGTAGGGTGTATCCTTGCTATAATCGGGACAATAACCCCTTGACTTTTAATACTTTCTACCCTCTTCTTGTTTTTCTTTATCATAAAGCTTAAAAGGATGGTCTTTAAAAGGGATAAGTTTATCTATATTAATCAAATCTATATCGTTATCTATCTTAGGTTTAATCTCTGATAATGGTTTAAATTGATTTTCTTTAGGTTCAATTTGGGGTTGAAAATTTTCTTTTTCTAATCTAGTTTTTTCCATAACCTGTTTTGTTAAATTTTTAAAATGGTCTGCATAACTACCCATAATTAAACTCCCCTTTTAATATATTCTAAAACAAAATTTAAATAAGCAACAGCACCCTTACATCTTTTTCCATCTTGATATATATTTTTCCCTTTGCTAGCCTCTGATATTTTTACCGATAAGGGTATAAAATCATATATATGTAGGTCTTTAGAAAATACTTCATAGAGCATTTTAATAAATTCTTTTGTATTATTGGTTCGTATATTAACCTTAGTTGGGAGTATTCCATCTATAACAAGTTTAGGGTTATACCTTCTTTTTATAGTAAGAATTTCGGATATTAAAGACTGCACCCCTTTCATACTAAAAAATTGTGGTTCAGTTGTTATTATCGCTTCATCTGAACAACACAGAGCATTTTCAGTTAGTAAACCAACAGATGGCATACAATCGATTATGACATAGTCATACTTTTTATTAAGTTTTGATAAAACTTCATCAAGGATAAATTCCCCACCACGTATATTAGGTAGCATCTTATCTAGCATAGAAAGTTTAGAATTACCTATAAAAAAATCCACCCCAAATTTGTTTTTAACAAAAGGAGTGGTATTAATATCTTTTTTATCTATAATATCTAGCATTAATTGTGAGATAGAAAATGGTTCTTCATCGGGAAAGTTAACCCCTAAACTCATAGATAGATTTCCCTGGGGATCAAGGTCTATAATGAGGACGGTATATCCCATACTCCCTAAGGCAATCCCTAAAGCGTTAGTAGTGGTGGTTTTAGCCACACCACCTTTTTGATTAACAATAGAAATTATCTTCATAAATGTAAAATATCCTTTCATCTGAAAATGGGTATAAAAAAAGCCGTGATAGAAAAGAACAAATCTAATCTAACACGGCTTATATATATTACTTAATTGTTTTAATCAAGAATAAAAAAACAACACTAGTAAAACTAATGTTGTTTTTTCGTCATTGATAGAGATAAAATGTACGAACAATACAAAAAACCTCTATAAAAGACATTTGCTCAATATAAAAGATAGAACTGTACAACCAATACAAAACTATTTTTATAACGAACTTTACTTATTTTTGATAGTCAAAAATAAACAAATTAACTTTCACGGATTAATGGTGCTGATGACCGGACTTGAACCGGTACGCGGTTTCCCGCACAGGATTTTAAGTCCTGGGTGTCTGCCGATTCCACCACATCAGCGAGTATATGAATAATCGACTTGTTTATTATACTATGTATCATATTATTTGTCAATAAAATAATTATTTTGTTAAGCAAATTTTTTTAATCGATATATT
>CAMTHN010000116.1 GCA_947072265.1 uncultured Clostridia bacterium
AAGAAATAAAATCCCCTGATGGATATATTTTATCTGATAAAATTTATCCTGTTAAAGTTAGAGAAAACGGTGTAACAATTGAGATTGAAGATATCGTAAACACGATTATGAAAGGCTCGGTTAAAGGGATAAAAACCGATGCAATAAGTGGTAAACCTTTGGCAGAAGCAGAGATTGGGTTATATGCTTACACTGATGAAGATATGACGAAATTTGAACTTGTAGAAAGCATGATAACTGGTGAAGATGGTCTATTTACTTTTACGGATATCCCTTACGGAAATTATTATATTATGGAAATTGCATCTCCAGATGGGTTTATTCTTTCAGATAAAAAGTATCCTGTAGATATATTTTCTGATGGTCTTGTAGTGAATATTTCTATGATAAATCAGCCTGAAAAAGGTAAGATTGATATTGAATATATAAAGCCTGATGGTAAGCCTACGATTAATATAGGTACCTCAAATCCTTCTACTGGGGATAATTCAGAAATATTATTATTTATAATAACTGGGCTTGGAGGTTTAGCAACATTATTATTTATGAAAAAAAGAAAGGTAACTCATAATGGGTAAAAAAATATCAGCAATAATATTATTAATTATGGCAGTAGTAAACATTGGTTTTACTACTGCTTTTTCTTTGGAAAAACAAGATTTTGAAGTTATCTCCCAAACAATTACAAAAGAAAATCTTCTATCAAAGGAGGAAGATTTATTCCCTAATACTATGAACTTTAAGGTTTATGGTGAGTTTAAAGAGTTTACTCTAGAGTCTATAAAATTTGAAGATACTCTTATTAAAAACCGTACTGGAATAGCTAGAGGTTCTATTGATTTTCCACTAGATAGTATAAAACCAATCCCTCCTAAAAGTAATACTTTTGATTATTTTGATAGGGCTTTAAACCGAAATATCCCTGTTACAATCCCGCTTATCTCTCTTGAGGAAAGAGAGACTTTAAACTGGAGAGATGACTTTTATCTAGAGGTTATTATAGAAAATTATGGATCACCATATTATACTTTTGCTAAAAAGGATATTCCTCATAACAAGGAATATCCTTTATTTTTAGGTTATGAAGATGACTATCTAAACTATTTAAATTTAGACACAAATTCATATCAAATTCTATCCAGCAGTTGGAGTTCCGAGCCGTATTTTGATGGAGATATTTTAAAGAGAAAAGCTAGATTTTACGGAAAAAGATACGCATCTTCCTACACTGGAAACTATGCATCAGAGATAACTCTTCCTGATGCAGATGGGTATACAGCAACTGCTGTTTATACCTTAAAAATACCTAAAGAAACTCCCCCTATAATAGAAGAAAAACCAATAATTCCTCCCGAAATAGTTGAGGAAAAAGAAAATATATTATCTAAAATTGTTACCACTGTTATTGCTATTGGAGTTTTTATTGGCGTTGGCGTACTCCTTTTTATCCTAATTAAATTAAAGAAAAGAGGATAGTTTTATGGATAAAAACTCTAATTATCAACTAGATGAAATAAAGAATATTTCTATAATAAATCTTGTAGAAAAACTTGGCTATACCCCTATAAAAAAAGGAAATCTATTTAATCTAAAAGAGCATGATAGCCTTGTTTTGTATCCTGAAACCAACTCTTTTTATCAGTTTTCAACAGGTGATGGAGGTTCGGTAATCGATTTGTATATGAAGTTCACCGACTCTTCACTAGCCGAAACTATTAAATCTTTAAAAGATTTTTCCAACATAACCGATGATAATTTTACATATCAAAAAGATAATAAAATAGAAAAAACAGAAGAAAAACGGTTTGTTTTACCAGTAAAATCAGAGGGAAAATACAATAAATTATATGCCTACCTCTGTAAAACTAGAGTGATTGAAAGCCCTGTTATCGCGTTTGTTTTAAAAGAAAAATATATCTATCAAGATGAGAAAAATAATGTGGTTTTTGTTGGATATAATAAAGAAAAACAACCAGTTAATGCTACAAAACGTAGTACATTAACTGGTTGTTCTTTTAAAGGAGACGTCTTTGGAAGTGATAAATCGGTAGGGTTTTTCATAAATAACAAATCACCTAATTTGTATGTAACCGAATCTGCAATTGACAGCTTTTCTATTATGAGTTTTCTCCATATAGAGGGGAGGAACTTCAAGGATAATAACTATCTTTCATTGTCAGGAGCGAGTAATTTTAAGGCGTTAGAATACACTTTGGACAACTATTCTAATATAAAAAATATCTCCCTTGCCCTTGATAATGATACAACAGGACAAGAGCAGAAAAACAAAATATTAAATCTGATAAAAGAAAAATATCCAGATAAAAAAATATATATTTCTACTCCAAAGGCGAAAGATTTTAATCAAGATCTGGTTAATTTTAAACAAAATACTAAAACAATTATAAGAGAAAAATCCTTAGACTCTTGTCTAGAAATAACTATTTGAAAGGAGGTGAAAACTACAAATATTATCGTAAAAATAAACTTTTAAAAGAAGAAATTTAAAGGAGAAATATAATGGAAAGTTTAGCATTAGCATTTTTAAACCTGCTCCAATCAATAAAACCATACGCATATATTTTACTCACAGCATCAATATTAATAGGCGGAACCACCCTATTTTTTGGAAGAAGCGGTAAAACATTCGGACTATCCTGTATTGGCGGTGGAATCGCTGGATTTATCCTAATTACAGCCAGCACAGAGATTGCAAACTGGTTCGTAGCTCACCTAAACTTTTAGCAAGATAATTTGACAAAATTCACCAAAAAGATATATAATACTAGTAAGGGAATTACCACAACGGTGGACGGTTAGCTACTTCCTAGAGATAGGAGGTGATAATTTATGGAATACATAATAATAATTTTAGTTTTAATACTTCTATTATTACAATCCATAAAAAATAACCGTCTCAGCCAAGACGATTATTTTGTAAAATAATTCATTTTATAATCTAAAATCTTCAAGGGCTAACCGTTCATCGGTAGTTCCCTTTTATATATTCCAGTATATAC
>CAMTHN010000117.1 GCA_947072265.1 uncultured Clostridia bacterium
TATTTATTATTTTGTTTTTCATATAAAATAGTTGTCTCTTCTTCGTGTCCACCAAAAATTTTAAAATCATCATCAAGCGTAGATATAAATTTTAAGCTTTCAACCATCTCTTCGCTATCACCAGAATATAAGTCTGTTCTTCCTACAAACCCTTTAAATATCGTATCTCCTGAAAAAATAATTTTATCTCTATTATTAACATATATTACACTCCCTTTTGTATGACCTGGAGTTGAATAAATTTTAAAAGATATATCATCCAATTCAAAAAAATTTTCATTTTCTAAAGCAAAATCTGGATATACGCAAGCTAATGATTCATCATGAAAATCATTAGATAAATTTTTAATATTGTCACATAACATTTCAACATCTGATTTTCCAATATATATTTCACAACTATATCTTTTTTTTAGATAAGACACAGAGAAAATATGATCAAAATGTCCATGAGTTAAAAGAATTTTTTTTATAATTATATTAGATTTATCCATATAATCTAAATAATCTAAAAAAACTTTTTCTGTAACTCCTGGATCAATTATTATTCCATTATTATTTTCTGTTGTTATTATATAACAATTTGTTTGTAAAGGTCCCATAGGTATTCTTTTGTAATTCATATATTTCCTTTCTAATTAATTTTTAAATTTTATTTCCAACTCTAATAATAGATATCAAACCATCTATTTTATTAAGCTTTTCTATAATATCATTTAACTGATCTATTCCATTTATACCAAAAGTTATTAATATATTTGAATTTCCATCCTTTAATTCTCTAGCAATAGCACTATGTATAGGAACTTTAAACGAAGATATAGAAACACTTATATCGGCAAGTATAGAATTACTTCCGCTAGCAGTAATACTTATTGTTGAACGAAAATGATTCTTTTTTGTATCAGACCAAGAAACATTTACAAGCCTACTAACTTCTTCTATGTTATTTAATATTTTTTCGATATTTAAACATGTTTTTTGATGAATAGAAACTCCAAACCCTCTTGTAATGAACCCTATTATATCATCTCCCGGAAGAGGATTGCAACATTTTGAAAATTTAACAAGACAATTATCAATATTTTCTACTATAATCCCATTATTAGTTTTATCAATATTTTTATTTATAGATTTTTCTAAAACTCTATTTATTTTTTCTTTTTTACTTCTCTCTAAATCCAAGATATAATCTTCTTTAATCTTTTGTATAATTTTTAATAGAGAAATTCCTCCATAGCCAATTGCTGCAAATAAATCTTCTTCATATTCAAAATGATACCTTTTTTTTAGAACACATACACAATCTAAGAAAAATTTATCATTAGAAGTTTTTATAGATTTTTTTAATTCTTTTTCAAAACTTTCTCTTCCTTCTAATATATTCTCTTCTCTTCTTCGATTTTTATACCATGATCTAATTTTATTCCTAGCTTCACTAGTTTTAGCAAGTTTTAACCAATCTTTACTAGGATTATGATTTTCATTTTTTGTCGTAATTATCTCTATTATTTGACCAGTAACAAGCTTGGTAGATATTGGAACAATCTTTCCATTTATCTTGGAACCTATCATTCTATGCCCAACTTCAGAATGTATACTATAGGCAAAATCAATTATTGTAGATCCAAAAGGAAGACTTTTCAATTCTCCGTTTGGTGTATAAACAAAAACTTCTTCAAATCCAATATCATCTTTTATAGATGATACAATATCATCTATATCATCTGCTTCTTTTTGGCTCTCTATCATCTTTCTAATCCAGCTAAGTCGATCATCTAAATTTTTATCAGATTCTACTCCAGCCTTATATTTCCAATGTGCAGCAATTCCGTATTCAGCTGTATAATGCATATCCCAAGTTCGTATTTGTATCTCAAAAGGAATTCCTTTATTTCCTATAACAGTTGTGTGAAGAGATTGATACATATTTGGTTTTGGTGTAGATATATAATCCTTAAATCTATTTGGTATAGGTTTAAAGATATCATGAACTATTCCCAAAACATTATAGCATTCTGATATATTATTTACTATAACTCGTAATGCATATATATCATAAACTTCTTCAAAGCTTTTTCCTGCTATATAAACTTTTCTATATATTCCATAAAAACTTTTCACACGCCCCTGAATTTCAGACTTTAATCCTGTTTCTAATAATTTATTATCTATATTAATTTTTATAATATTAATAAATTTTTCTCTCTCTATTTGATTTAATAACATTGTTTTTTCTATCTCTTTATAGGCAAAATTATCTAAATATTTTAACGCTAAATCTTCTAATTCTTCTTTAATCCATCTAATTCCTAGCCTATGTGCTAGTGGGGAATAAATTTCCATTGTTTCTAAGGCTTTATCTCTTTGCTTTTGAGGTTTCATATATTTCAAAGTTTTCATATTATGTAGCCTGTCAGCAAGTTTTATTATTACAACTCTTATATCTTTTGACATTGCCAAAAACATCTTTCTAATATTTTCAGCTTGTGCTTCTTTTTCTGTAGTTAATGGAACTTTTCCAAGTTTTGTAACACCGTCAACCATACAAGAAACATCTTTTCCAAATTCTTTTTCTATATCTCCTATAGTTACATCAGTATCTTCAGCTACATCATGTAAAAGGCAAGCACATATAGAATCTGTATCCATTCCCAACTCTATAATTATATTAGCCACCGATATAGGATGTGTTATATAATTATCTCCAGAAACTCTTTTTTGATTTCTATGAGCTTTTTCAGCTACTAAATAACTATTATAAATTTTATCCTTATCATATGATTTATCGCTATTAGAAACAATTTGCATAAAAGTATCTATATCAATAATCAATATTTTCACCTCCTAGATTTAAAAGATTTTTAAATATTTTTGTATTTTTTAAATCAACTTTAATAGGATTGTCAATTATAGATAATCCTATTAAAGTTTCTTTTAATTTTATTAAATTAACTTCTAACAAAATATCTATAATAATTCTTATTTTAAAATAATTTATATC
>CAMTHN010000118.1 GCA_947072265.1 uncultured Clostridia bacterium
TATTATATTAATATAATAATTTCAATTATTATGTATATTTTTGTAGATAAATGTATATATAATAAAATACAATATGCTTAAGCATATTAATTAGGGAGATTTTTTAATGTTTAATAATAAATTATTAAATAAATTTGAGAAAGAGATTGATTTAAGTGAAGATAATAAAATAGATCTGGCGACTGATACTGATTTAAATGTTGATGATTTAGAAGGTGCAACCTCATCTAATTTAACTAGATCTAATTCTTACAGGAGCGTATTTTTAGGAGAAGAGGGTTTTGAAGATGGCAAAGTAAAGACGAAAGAAGAGTTTATATCAGAATGTGGTGAAATGAAGTGGGGACTTAATATGTGTGATGAATTTTGTGAAACTTCATATTTTGATCTAATTTCATCTTTAGCCGAAAGTAAAGGGTATGATGTAGAAAATAAATCTATAAGAAGAATTATGAGAGAATCTGGAATAAAGAAGGAGGATCTTATATCAAAATTATTTGATGCATATCTAATATCAACAGATTTAAATTTAAATTTTATACTTTTAGGGACAGATCCTAAAGAAGATTGTTATAAATCTACAGAAGAAAAGCCAATATTAGATTCAGGTATAGTAAAAAATTTTTATATGATTTCAGATAGTCATAAAAAAAAAGGTTGTGTTTTAAAATTAAGTTTATGGAGTTTGCTTATAAATGATATGTATATATTAGGAATTATAGATAATAGAAAAGAGATTTATTTAGCATCAAAAAGAAATCTAAATAGTATGACAGGAGAATCTGTATATTATTGTGAAGATATTATTTTACCAAATAATACTAGAGGAAGATTAAGTATATTTGCTAGAGAACTCTTAGGATTATTATGTACAGGGTATAGATTACAAAAATTAAAAGATGGAAGTGAAGGTTGTTATCCAGGAAAAAAACATGTTAGTATTAGTTTAAATCAATATGTTAAGCTTGTTAGATATTTTGAAAAGAGTGGAGAATGGAAATGGTTATACTCATCAAAACTTATATCGTTTGATTTTGATTTTGATAAAAATGTTTTAAGATGTGTTATAACAACTTAAATTTAATATTTTATCGAATATTGTAAATGAGTATTTATTGACATATATATTTTATAATAATATAATAATAAGGGAAAAGATACCATATAATATAATATGATTTAAGATATTGTTTTGTATGATATTTTATCAAATTTATATAAGATAGTAGGAGATGTATATGAAAAAAATTATATCATCAATATTATGTTTGTCTATAGTATGTATATCAATGGCAGGTCCTGTTAGTGCTATAGAATTAAGAAATTTGGATACTAATTCTATATCTACTAGAGGTATAGAAAGAAATGTTGATAGCATTAATAACTATTCTCTTCAAGAAAATACTATCAGATTAAATACTACGCGTCATCTTAATCTTTTTAATCAATTTTGGACAGGTTTTGGATTCGTTCAGAGAGCTGATGGAAGATATTTTTTAAAAAATATTTCTAATGGAATTTACTATGATTATACTCAGATAAATCCTTCAGATCTTTTACATGCTAGAACTACATTTATTTTTAGAAATAGTGATAATGAAGTGTATTCAAAACTAGATTTTAGAATAGGTACTAGAATGAAAGATCTAGCTTTTGAATTATTTAAAATTTCAAGTAGAATGGGAGACTCTATTCAAATTATTATAAATGATAGTGCCACTAGAGATGCTTCAATTACTGGATTTATTAATAATAATTTAAGTAGCGTAAATTATGAATATAATCTTAGTCCTAATAACAGTCGTCATACTGCTTTCAGACTTGATGAAGCAGGACTATATGCTCAGTATATTGATCAAGATATATTACCAGATGGAAATTATAATATTAGATCAGATAAAAAGCAGAACAAATCTCTTAGTGTAATTAAAGGAAATAATTCTGTTAAAGCTGTTAGCACAAATATAGAGGATACGCAACAGCAATTTAATCTTACATATGATAATGTTATGAAAGCTTATAGAATTAAAAATTTAAATACTGGTGATTATTTAAGTTGGAATAGTACTATGGGTGATGATGTAATACATTTTGGCGGTGGAGATTATTATGATCAACTTTGGTATTTAAAATATAATCCATTTAGTGAATCATATGCTTTAGTAAATGCACATAATTTTTATAAATTTTTAAATTTAGATTCAAATGAATCAAATATTAGTGTTGCGTATGAAAGAGGAAATACTAATCAACAATTTATTTTTGATAAAATAAATTAATTATATATAAATAAAAAAGTTGGATATTTAATTCCAACTTTTTTGTTTATATATAATTAATTTGTTTTTACTTTTGGTTTTTTAGCATATATACTAATGCATTGATTGGGATATTATATTTTTGGCTATGATATTCCAATTGATTTTTATATTTTATTTTGGTTCTATGATATCTGTCCTTATCTAGCCTAACACTAGGAATATTTCCAGTTTCTAGAAGATTTTTTTGTTCTTTACATAGATTAAAATAATATAATAGCAATTTAAAATTATTATCTTCATCCAAATTTTGTGTACTAATTGGTGGAAATGGTTTCCTTGGAGGAGTTTTTTGAGGAAGTTCACTTTGTGAACGTGCTCTTGGATTATGGTTTGTTACACCTTTATTATTGCTTGCATTTGATGAAGATCTTTCTTTTCTCTGGTCCATTTCCACATAATCTCCATCGTTGGTGGTAATTGGAGAAGGAAATATATCTTCTTTATAAATATTATCACATCTTAAATTATCATAAGTTTCATTCATAAGAAATACACCCGAAGTAACAACTAGCAAATTGTCTGTTTCATCTATAGATGGTTTAGTTTTAGCAGGGTTTAAATCGATCGGTCCTGTAGGAAAGGGGGGAGGATTACCTGGAGTTGAACTATGTTGTTTGGGAGGAAGGATAGGAGGATTACCTGGAGTTGAACTATGCTGTTTGGGAGG
>CAMTHN010000119.1 GCA_947072265.1 uncultured Clostridia bacterium
GTTAAATTATTTATATTTATATCATTTATATAATTTTGAATTTCAATATATTTTTTTTCTATACTTAATAATTTTTCTATATTATCATCATCATTAAAATCTTTTTCAGAAGTTGATATTATAAAATTATTAGGTATAGTGTTATTTTCTAGGTTATACAGTATATCCGCCGCTCTTTTTATAATGCTGCCTGGAACACCAGCTAGTTTTGCTACTTCTATCCCGTAGCTGTCATCAGCACCACCTCTAATTATTGTCCTTAAAAAACTTATATCTTCTCCAACTTTTCTAACTTCAATACTATAATTTTTAACACAATTATACTCTTCTTCTAGATCGATTAATTCATGATAATGAGTAGCAAACAAAGTTTTGCATCCATGTTTTTTATTATTTACGATATATTCTATTGTTGCTCTAGCTATGCTCATCCCATCAAACGTAGATGTACCTCTTCCTATTTCGTCTAAAATAATCAAACTGTTTTCTGTAGAAGTTTTTACAATACTAGAAAGTTCGGTCATCTCCATCATAAACGTAGACTGTCCAGTAGAGAGATTGTCATATGCACCAACTCTAGTAAAAATTTTATCTACTATAGAAATATTCGCCTCTTTTGCAGGAACAAAGCTTCCTAAATGAGCCATAAAAGTTATAATGGCCGTCTGCCTCATATAGGTGGATTTACCAGACATATTAGGTCCTGTTATTAATAAAATTTTATCATTTTTATTATCTAAAATCGTATTATTAGGCACAAAAGACTCTTCTGATAAAAGTAATTCTACCACTGGATGTCGTCCATCTTTTATTATAATTTCTCCACTCTGTAGTATTTCAGGACAGCAGTAGTTATTTTTAACTGCAACTTCTGCAAAGCTACATATAACATCTAATCTAGATATAGCATTTGTCGTCTTTTGTAAAACAACAACATGATCTGATATAAATGATAAAACTTCATGATAAATTTCACTTTCTATAATTCCTATTTTATCATTTGCATATAAAACTTTTGTTTCTAAATTTTTTAATTCCATTGTTATAAATCTTTCGCAATTTGACAGTGTTTGTTTTCTTGTATAGTTTTCTGGAATATTTTCTAAATTAGATTTTGTGATTTCTATGTAATACCCAAAAATCTTATTGTGTTTAACTTTAAGGTTTTTTATACCTGTTTTTTCTTTCTCTTTATCTTCTATATCTTGTATAAATTCTTTTGTATTATTTAAAAGTTTTCTATATTCATCCAAATCTTTATTTACACCAGATTTAACAATATTTCCATCTTTTAAACTATTTGATGGATTTTCATTTAAAGTTTTTAATATGTAATCTTCTAGCTCTCTTAATATATATATATCGTTATGTATAGATTTTAGAAAAGGACTATCAAAAATACTAGTCATATCTTTTATAACAGTGAAATGTTTAATAGCGTTAAAAAAGTTATATACATCTAAAGGTGTTGCTTTTAAATAGATAATTTTTGTCATCAATCTTTCAACATCATTGATCTTTGATAAAATACTTCTTATATCATCTCTTTTAATATGATTTGAATAAAGCTCTTTAACAGCATATTGTCTATTTTTTATCTCTATTATATCTACTATAGGTTGTTCTATATAATTACGCATACATCTTTTGCCCATAAAAGTTTTTGTACTATCTAAAACCCACAAAAGACTCCCTCTTTTTTCCTTAGTAATCATAGTTTCTGTAAGTTCTAAATTTCTTCTAGCAACTATATCTAAATATAAGTATCTTTCTTTTTCATATTTAAGAAAATTAACAATTCTATTAACTCCCTCTTTTTGAGTTTTAGAAAGATACGATATCATAGAGCCTATAGAATATATTTCTATATTTTCATCTTGCAAATTAATAGAAAAATTAGAAATTTTATTTTTCTTTATATGCTCGATTATTAAATTTGAAAGATTTTCATAATTATAAACATTATCTTCTATTATATCTAAAACACATGTCAATTTATCCTTAATAAATAATATTAATTTTTCATTATCTAAGCAATTTCTATTAATCAACATCTCAACTGGAGAAAATTTTAATAATTCATTAATTATAGTAGTTGTTACATTTATTTCATCTTTAAAGCTACTATAATAAACATCACCTGTGGAAATATCGCTAAAACTTATTGAAAAACTGTTTTTATTTAAATATATACTAGCAATATAATTGTTAATAGATTCATCTAACATATCATCTTCTATAAGTGTACCTTGAGATATAACTCTAACAACCTCTCGCTTTACAATTCCTTTTGCTTGAGAAGAAGGCTCTATCTGATCACAGATAGCAACTTTATAACCTTGCTTTATTAACCTTTTTATATAAGCTTCACTGCTATGATATGGTATCCCACACATAGGAGCTTTCTCTTTCATTCCACAATCTCTACCAGTTAATGTTAAATCTAGTTTTTCTGAAGCCAAGATAGCATCATCAAAAAACATTTCATAAAAATCACCAAGTCTAAAAAAAACTATATGATCTTTATGATTTTTTTTTATATCCATGTATTGTCTCATCATAGGGGATAAATTAGACATATTACACCTCCATAATATTATTTTCCACAGCCTCCAGATGTACAACCACCACAACCCCCAGAAGAAGTTTTGAAAAGATTTTGATCATCAGCCATGGGATCATCCCCATTAATAGCATAAAGAAATATATTATTAATCTGATCTAAAGTAGATTCTAAATTTTTTCTAGTTTGATTATATAATAATATATTTTCATCGTTCAAAAGCTCTTCTCTTATTTTTGTATATTCTTTTAAATAATTATCCATTTTTATCTGTTTAGATTCTTCTAAAGCTCCTTTAGTTGACATTTGTTTTATATTTATCTCTAATAATGATACTCTATTTATTTTTTCTTGAAGTTCACTATTAGAATCATTTTCTTGTTTAATTTTAAAAAATTTTTTATAATCTTCTGTATTTCTGTA
>CAMTHN010000120.1 GCA_947072265.1 uncultured Clostridia bacterium
TATTAAAGTAGTCTTCATAAAAATTATTGGGGTGTATATTTTGAATATAAAACATTTTTTAGAAAATCCTCCAAGCTATCTTGCTTTAAAAAAAATTCTTTTCAATTTAAATAAAAAATATAACTTTATACAATTATACTCTATAGGTAAAACCTGGCTAAATAAAGATATTTTTTCTATTTCTATAGGAAATACGAATGATGCCACAATATTTGTTGGTTCTATACATTCACAAGAATGGCTAACTACTCTTTTATTAATAAAATTAATAGACAAAATTTCTTTAGCTATATATTATAATTTAAAATTATATAACCTAGATATTAAAGAAGAATTTAAAATAAAAGGAATAATTATTGTTCCAATGCTTAATCCAGATGGAATTGAAATCGGAATAAATGGTGCATCAGCTGGAAAAAAATTTTCAAATCATATATCAAACATACTATCATCTTCTAATAAAAAATGGCAAGCAAATGCAAGAGGAATAGATTTAAATCATAATTTTGACGCTGGATTTTCTATTTTAAAAAAAATAGAACAACAAGCTGGTATTATAAAGCCTTCTCCAACTCAATATGGTGGTGTTTTTCCTAATAGTGAAAAAGAGTCGAAAGCAATTGTAGACTTTATTTTATATAATCAAAATAAAATAAATAAATTAATTGCATTTCACTCTCAAGGAGAAGAAATTTTTTATAAATATGGAAACACTATAAACTCTAAAGGAAAATTTATTGCAAATATTATTTCAAAAAATTCTGGATATAAACTAATTGAAAACTCTGGTTTAGCAAGTCATGGAGGCCTTAAAGATTGGTTTTTACAAAAAATTAAAAAACCAGGATTAACCATTGAAATAGGAAAAGGAGAAAATCCTCTTCCTATAACTCAACTAGATAAAATATATAACAAACTTGCATATTCTTTAATATTATCTATATTTTTATAAAAAAAGTTTTAAGCTTTTAAAGCTTAAAACTTTTATCTTTCACTTATATAACTTCTACCATAGTTTCCTTTATCAAAAGAAAAAATGAAATCATCAATATCTTCTTTAATTAATCTATTCTTTATAGTCTTATCTTTATTATACAGCAATTCTTCTTTCCCTCCCTTTATTATAAAACATGTTTTTTTATCATTTTTCACAATTATTTCTCCTTGATTATTTTATTTTTATATCATATATGTTATAATTTTTTATATAATTTATCTGAAATGAGGACAATGTATGCTAGAAAATAAAATATATATTATCTTAAGTGAAACACAAACCGTACTAGCAAAAATTATAAGAAAATATACAAAATTTAATTATAATCATGTCTCTATATCTTTAGATAAAGAATTAAAATATATGTATAGCTTTGGACGAAAAAATCCAACAAACCCTTTTATTGGAGGATTTGTTATAGAATCTATTTCACAAGGTTTTTTTGAACGATTCCCTACTTCAAAAATTAAAGTCTTAGAATTATCTATAACGGATGAACAATATAAAAAGCTCAAAGATATATTAAATAAATTTATATATAATCCTCATATATATAAATATAATATAAAATCTATTTTTTTAGGAATGATTAATAAAAAGAGAAATTCATATAAAATAAATCATTTTCTTTGTACAGAATTTGTAGCATATATTTTAGATAAATCAAAAATAATATCTTTTAATAAAAATTATCACGAGGTTCAACCTGTGGACTTTAATAATATATCGGACAAAAATGAAATTTATGAGGGTCTATTTAAAGATTATATGTAAATATATATAATAATATACAAAAAGAAGAATTATAATAGATAAATATCTATTATAATTCTTCTTTTTATATATTATTAGTCTATTTTTTTAACATTTCCCATGTATGAAACTAAAACTTCTGGAATATTAATAGTTCCATCTTCATTTTGATAATTTTCTAAAATAGCAGCAACTGTTCTACCTATAGCAACTCCTGATCCATTTAAAGTGTGAACAAACTTTGATTTATCTTTAATATCTTTTTTATACCTAATGTTTGCTCTCCTCCCTTGAAAGTCTCCAAAATTTGAACAAGATGAAATCTCTTTATAAGTTTTATAAGATGGCATAAAAACTTCAATATCATAAGTTTTTAGTGAAGAAAATCCTAAATCTCCAGTGGATAAATTAACAACTCTATAAGGCAGTTTTAATGCTTTTAAAACATCTTCCGCATCATTT
Organism: uncultured Clostridia bacterium; assembly: GCA_947072265.1. Classification (GTDB taxonomy): domain Bacteria; phylum Bacillota; class Clostridia; order Oscillospirales; family Ruminococcaceae; genus CAMTHN01. The sequence goes on from CAMTHN010000120.1 coordinate 2,213, forward strand.
AAAAGCATTTCTAATTCATTATTAGAATCTTCTGGTAAACAAAATTTAACCAGTTCAACCTTGTTAAATTGATGTTGTCTTATAAGTCCCCTTGTATCTCGTCCTGCACTTCCTGCTTCTGCTCTAAAACACGGAGAGTATGCACAATACTTTATAGGAAGATTTTCTTCTAATAAAATTTCTTCTCTATGCATATTAGTTAGTGGAACTTCTGCTGTTGGAATCAAAAAATAATCTGTATTTTCTATCTTAAATGCATCATCTTCAAATTTTGGAAGCTGTCCTGTTCCTATCATAGAATCCCTATTAACCATAAATGGTGGCAAAATTTCTTCATATCCTTTTAATATATGTGTATTTAAATAAAAATTTATTATTGCTCTCTCCAACCTTGCCCCTAGACCTCTATAAAAAGTAAATCTTGAACCGGTGACTTTTCCCGCCATTTCACTATCTATTATATTCAATTTTTTCCCTAAATCCCAATGTGCCTTTGGTTCAAAATCAAATTTTGTAGGTTCCATATACCTTCTAATCTCTATATTACTTTTCTCATCAATGCCAATTGGTATGCTATTATCAGGTATATTTGGTACTGTTAAGGTTAATTTTTTTTGTTTTTCCTCTAAAATAGAAATTTTTTGATTATTTTCTTTAATGGTTGATGATAAAGTTTTCATATTTTTCATCAATAACTCTATATCTTTTCCTTCTTTTTTATATCTTGGTATATCTTTATTTATTTTATTTTGTTCAAATTTTAAATC
>CAMTHN010000121.1 GCA_947072265.1 uncultured Clostridia bacterium
ATTTTATTTAGGAGAATTATATAAATGTTTAGAAAATATAGTAGTGTATTTAGGTCAAAATTAAAGTTAAAAGAAAAAGATGAAAAAGATGAAAAAGATGAAAAAGATGAAAAAGATGAAAAAGATGAAAAGGTGTTTGAAGGTGAAATTAAAGAAGAGGACTTAAGCTATTTACCGCCTAAAGTGGAGCAAGAAGAAATATTAAAAGAATTAAGATATATTATATATAAAATTAAAGAATCTCTTTATTGTAAATTATTTCTTAAATTTGAAATGGATAGAGATAATATTGGAATGGAACCTAGTGATTTATTAGAAAAAGAATTATCTTTAGCTATGGAAGTATATTCAAATATATGTTATTTAACTTTAGTTTTTTTTGTTATAGGGTGTAGAAGGATATCGCTTCCAAAAAATAAAGTAAAAACTACTCCTCATACTGATAATTTGTTAAGAGAAAATTTTAGACTTTTTAATGGGACAAGCTATGGAAGTGTATTATACAGCAATCATTGGTGGATTTTAACTAATGATATGTTAGTTTTAGGACTTATACATAATAGAAAAGATGTTTATATGGCATCTCCTAGAAAGTTTTACACAATATATATTGATTCTACAAATCGTTCAGAGTATACTGTGGTAAAAACCGTAAGAGGTAGAAAATATTGTATGACAAATTTTGCAAGAGAAATATTAGGATTTTTGATTGCAGGGTATACAATAAATAAACATACAACTACTGGTGAATTATTATCTCCGCCTAAAAAATATAAACATATAACACTATTGAACTATGTAAATGCTATAAATTATTTTGAATTGTCTGGGGTGGATTTTTTGCTAAATGATAAATTAGTTGGAATAGATTTTAATTTTGATTTTAATTTTACAAATATGATTATCTTAGAATAATTATGATATAGACGAAAAAGAGGGTGTAAGATTGTATTTACCATACAATCTTACACCCTCTTTAAATATTCACAAAATATTTATTTTAGCTCTTATTTCTATTTTTTTGATCTTTTTTCATTATTAGAGTTAACTAATTATGTTTAATAATATTTAGGATATTTATACATATGAAGTTTTTTTATTAGTTTTTGTTGCCTCATATCGCTAGTAAAGTCTTCTTTACATAACATAAGATAGTTGTATCTATCTTTATTATTTAAACTTGATTGTGATAAGTCGCTTTTGTCATCATATGATAATAGAGAGGATCTTTTTAGAATTTTTCTCTCTTTTTCCATTGTAGTTTTAAGCTCTAGCATTTCTTTCTCAATACTGTTTAACCGTAGACCATCCGCACGTAGTCTAGTTTGCCATTTATATTTTCTATTTAATGGAACTTTTTCCTTTCCAGAAGCTTCCAGAATTTCTTCTGCAGTAGGACTTATTTTATTTTCTCCTTCTTCTTGTGTAAAGTCAAATATGCTTGTACTTACATTTTCAGCTCTCGTAGACCATGTACTTAAAATTTGAGTTGTTACTTGGATATTTTCTTTTGAAGGTGTTGGATTTGTTTCAAGCTCTTGTGCAAAAACAGATTGATAAACTTGTAGTACCTCACTATATAACGTTACTTTTTCATGACAAGTTTGCAAAGTATCTTCATCTAACTCTCCTGGTTTAAAGGAAACGTGTTTTTTTTCTGATGGTTTTTCAGGTTTTGATAAAATACTTTTAAGATCTGGTGTGTCTTCACTTTCTTCAAAGGTATATTGAGGAAGTTTTAGAAGTTCGGAAGGATCAGAATAATCATCATCTATAAATTCCCAATGATAATTATTTTTACTTGCTCCATCATAATTTTGTTTTGAAAGTTTTTTAGGCATAGTTATGTCCTCTTTATCTAATAATGTCAATATTATGCATAATAGCTAGGATTTTTATGCATATGAGTTTGTCTAGAATTTTTTAATATGTCTATATTTGTAGATATGTTTTCTTGCATAAGCATAAGAATATCAAGTGTTTTTTTATTCTTAACTTTTATAGTTAATAATAATTTCTTTTTTGGAGAAAATATTTTTTCTTTTGCTATTTTAAGTTCAACAGATTCTATCTCATGTTTCATATCTTCTATTTGTTGTTTAACTTTTTCTAATTGAAGTCCAGACACACGTAGTTTAGTTTCAATTCCAACTTTACGTTCTAGAACTTGTCTTTCTTTTTTAGAATATTTTACCTTTTCTTCTTGAGTACGAATTCGTTCATTGATATCTTCTTGTGGAAAAGACCATGTTTGTGTAGATACATTTTCCGCTCTTGTAGACCATTTATATATATCTTTATATGTTTTTTTGACATCTTTTTTATATTTTTTTTTGGTTTCTTCTTGTTCTATACTATTTGGATTATTATTAGAAGATGTTTTAAATATAGATTTGAATTTAACCAGCTCTTGAAGATGTATATCCATTTGTGTATGACATTCTTCTAGATTGATTTTATCTATATCACCTTTTTTAAAGGAAACAGATTTTTCTTTATACAATTTTTTTGGATTTCTTAGTATGCCTTTTAATGAAGAAGGGTTATCTATCTTGTTAAATGTATATTGGGGAAGTTTTAGAAGTTCAGAAGGGTCGGTATAATCATCATCAATAAACTCCCAATCATAATTATCTTGAGTTATTCCAGCCATTATTGCCGATTGTTGTTGATAAGTTAATTCCGATATATTGGAGTCATTATTTTTATTAGCATTTGTTGAAGGGTCTATATGATTTTGTTTTGAAAGTTTTTTAGGCATAGTTATGTCCTTTTGTAGATTAATAAAAATATATAATTATTTAGGTTGATAGATATAATATATAGG
>CAMTHN010000122.1 GCA_947072265.1 uncultured Clostridia bacterium
ATTTTATCTGCTATAGGTGGCATTATCGGAATATTGTTAGGAATTTTTATAATGTATATAGGTTCCATGATAATTTCTATAAAGTTAATTCTTAATATACCATATATATTATTTCTTTTTATTTTTACATCATTTATAGGAATAGTTTTCGGAGTCTACCCTGCTTTGAAGGCTTCAAAGCTTCATCCTATTGTAGCCTTAAGAAATGAATAAAAATATGCATCACTTTTATTGTGATGCATATTTTTATTCTTATAGAAACAAAGGTGATACGGGTCTATCACCATATATTCTCTCTATTGCCTGTGCAAAAACGGGTGCGCATGGCAATAATTCTATCTTATCTATAAGCTTTTCTGGAGGAAGCTCTATAGTATCTAAAATAACTAGTTTTTTTATCAAACTTTTTTCTATTCTTTCTATGGCCGGTCCAGATAAAACTCCATGAGTTGCACATGCATAAACATCTTTTGCACCACTGTCTATCAAGGCCTGTGCTGCATTACATAACGTTCCTGCTGTATCTATCATATCATCTACTAAAATAATTTCTTTACCTTCAACATCTCCTATAATATTCATAACCTCAGAAACATTAAATTTTTGCCTTCTTTTATCTACTATAGCTAAAGGAAGATTTACTTTTGACGCAAAATTTCTAGCTCTTGTTACAGATCCAAGATCAGGAGAAACTACAACAGCTTCATCTTGCCTTTTATTAAATTTATTATAAAAATAAGGAGCTAAAATAGGAACCCCTAAAAGATGATCCACAGGTATACTAAAAAATCCTTGTATTTGAGCAGCGTGTAAATCCATTGTTAAAACTCTGTCTGCACCAGCGGTGGTTATCAGATCTGCAACTAATTTAGCTGATATTGGATCTCTAGCTTTTGCTTTTCTATCCTGTCTAGCATAACCAAAATACGGAATAACAGCTGTTATTCTTCCTGCTGATGCTCTTTTTAAAGCATCAATCATTATTAACAATTCCATTATATGATTATTTACAGGGCTAGATGTGGATTGTATAACAAAAACATCCGATCCTCTAACAGATTCATGTATTGATATATTAATTTCTCCATCGCTAAAAGTTATTACATCTGCTTCACCAATAGAAACTCCTAAATTTTCTGCAATCTTTGAAGCCATTTTTCTATTCGCATTTGCTGTAAATATTTTAATATCTTTTAGATGTGTAATCATTATTTAAGCTCCTTTTAAATGTTAAAACATATATGGATTATCTTATCTTTTTAAACCAAATTTTTTATTAACAAAATCTTTTTTATTTTCCTGCACAGATCTCGAAATTCCTAAACTACCACTTGGAATATCCATATTAATAGTTGAACCAGCTGCTGTATAGCTTCTATCTCCAAGAATAACAGGTGCAATTAAATTTGTATTACAGCCTATAAAACAATCATCACCTATAATTGTTTTATATTTATTTCTACCATCATAGTTAACAGTAACAGTTCCACAACCAAAATTAACATTTTTTCCAACATCGCTATCTCCAACATATGTAAGATGAGATATACTTGTTGATTCTCCAATAATAGAATTTTTAACCTCTACAAAATCTCCTATTTTAACATTGTCATCTATTTTACAATTAGGTCGTATATGAGAAAAAGGTCCAATTTTAACATTATTACCTATATAACTATCATAACATTGGCTAGAATTTATATAACAATTATCACCAGTAGAACAATTTTCAATAAAACTTGATGGAGTTATAGTTGTAAAATTGCCTATTTTGGTTTTTCCTTTTATCACAACAGAAGGGTATATAAAACTTCCTCTACCTATTTCAACCTCTTCTCCAATTATAACTCCATCAATTGACATAAAGTCCACACCATTTTCTATATGAAAATTTATTACATCTTCTATAGCCTTTTTATTTGCAACTAAAAGATCTAATTTGGTATTAACCCCTAATAGAACCTCTTTATTTTTAGAAATAAAACAACAACCATGTTTCTTATTCATTATAAGGAGTTCTACACAATCCGTCAAATAATATTCATTTTGTGCATTATCACAGGAAATTTTTTCTATAACTGATAATAATTCTTTTGCAGAAAACCAATATATTCCAGAATTTATTTCTGTTATAGCTTTTTGATCATCTGTACAATCTTTTTCTTCAATAATTTTTTTTATTTCTTTATTTTCTCTAATAATTCTACCATAACCTTTAGGATTTTCTACAAAACAACTAACAACTGTAAAATCAGCCATATTCTCTTTATGATAAGTATATGAATCTTCTATTATTTTTTTATCTAAAAATGGCATATCTCCACAGACTATCATTACATCATCATTTATATTTTGTTGTAAAAAATCTTTGCAAACTATAACAGCATGTCCTGTTCCCTTTTGATCTTTTTGTAAAACTGTTTCAACACCTTTTAAAAAATAGCTTTTAAGACTAGCATCTATACTTTCATGTTTATAGCCTTTAACTACGCATATTTTATTTATATCAGATATTTCTATACTATCTATGACTCTATGTAAGATTGGTCTAAACAAAACTTCATGCAAAACTTTTGGAATATCAGATTTCATTCTCTTTCCAGAACCTCCCGCAAGAACGATTGCTATTTTTCCCATATACTCATCTCCTATTTTAATAAATTATCTATTTTGAAAAGACATATATGATAATATTATCAAACTTTATTTTAATTTTGCAATATACAGATTATATTATATATAATCTGTATATTTTTTTTAATAATATATAGAATTATAC
>CAMTHN010000123.1 GCA_947072265.1 uncultured Clostridia bacterium
TCGATGTTTATATCTGGTTTTAGATCACCGTCTAGATCAATATTTACATCGGGAATGCCATCACCGTCAGTATCGATGTTTATATCTGGTTTACCATCTCCATCAGTGTCAACATTTACCGTTGGTTTACCATCTCCTTCAGTGTCGATATTCACATCAGGAATTCCATCACCATCAGTATCAATGTTTATATCCGGTTTTAAATCGCCATCCAGATCAATATTTACCTCTGGAAGTATAGAATCATCTGTATCATATAAAACTGTTGAGGATGTTGGAGAAGCCATAACATTTAAGTTTGGAATCCACTCTTTGATGTTATAATTAATATTTATATCAGGAACTCCGTCACCATCAGTATCTATATTAATATTAGGAAGTTTGTCTCCATTGGTATCTATGTTTAAGTCGGGAAGTCTATTTCCATCAGTATCAATATTTAAATCTAGATTACCAAGATAAAATCCAGATAAATCAATATTAATATCAGGAAATCCATCGCTATCAGTATCATTACTCATACCAGGGGTAGTTGGTTCTATTTTTAAATGTTCTATCATTTTAATATTTCCAGCATTATCAATAATTTTGATATATAAATCTTTTGTATCATTTGTATTAAAAGATACAGGAGCGTTATATAAATTCCAACTATCTGCATCTGTTGTTTGACCATGAGAAACTATTTGATATTGTGATTGTAGGATACCACTAGAAACCTTATTTGATAAAGGGTCTTCTATATCTGATAGATTTAAAGTTGAGGTATTTACTCCAGAATTTGATATGCTAGATTTAGCAGAAGGGGGTGTTTTATCTAGTTTAATAGAATAATTTTCTATTAATTTTGTAGGAACTCCAGTGTCTGTTAGGCCTCTAATTATATATTTATCATCACATTCTATAGAAATATTTGTATATCCGTTATCTCCGTCTTTGTTAATATTTGTCCAAGAGATTCCATTATCTAAAGATATTTGATAATGTTCTATTGTATGTAATGTATTTGGGTTAGTCATATATATTTTTATGTCTTTATTTGAAAATTTATTATTATCAAACTCTATTTCAGAAGTTCCGTCAATCTTTTTTGTAACAACATCAGGGGGATTAATAGGTGTATCGGTTATATGAAGTTTAACAGTTTCTGTAGATATATCATTATTACTATCTTTTACAGAAATTTCTATATCATAAATTCCAGGTGTATTAGTGTTTACAGGAAGGTTTTTTAAGATTATACTTGAAGTTAAATCACCATCTTCTTTGTCGGTTGCTACTATATATTTTTTCATAAAATCATTAAGATCTATGCTTATCCCCATATCTATAGTTTTATCCATAAAACCAGATAGTATAGGAGCGTTTAATTTTGTAGAGATAGAGTTGCTAAAACTTTCTGTATGAGGAAGAGATCTAGCTTTTATATCATATTCAAATTTTATCTTGCTTCCTCTTCCAAAATTTTTATCATTGTTTTTAACATTTATTTTATATGTTAAAATAGACTCTGTCGATGACATTGTAAATTCAAATCCATTAGTTAGATCATTTTTGGATAGAGTTGTCCCGTCTAGAGAGATATCAGAAATAGTATTTATATCAAGATTTTCTAAATCTGTTAGTTTTATAATTGTATCTGAGAAAGCAACAGGGTTTTTATTTTTTATTTTAGATGTTACAGTTAATTGTGATCTATCTTCAACTTCAGAAGTGTCGGATAGAGAGTTGCCTTCAGAATCGTTAATAAATGTGTCTATTTCTGGAATAAAATCTGTATATTTAAAAGATTTAAATATAAATTTATTAGGTTGGGCTGTTGGAAATAAACTAGGAACAAAATGTGCGGCAGCAGTTATTCCAAGATATACTTCATTAGATTTGAATTTATCTATAACATTAGGAATAGTATAAGACATAAAATATTTTCCGCTTGAAATATCTACAGAAAGTGTAGTTGTTTTAGCATCCCATAAAAAGATAAAGTCCATATACTTATTTTTATCATTAATATCAATCATAGTATCATTTACATGCACATCTGATGTTCCATCTGGATTTATAGCAATATGCGCGGATTCTATGTTAGGATTTCCGCTATTATTATTTGGAACAGATATAATTCCCTCATAAGGACCGTTATGAATACTATCAAACTCTACAGCTATAGTGTTCTCCATATGGCTATATCCATTTCCTCCTCCACTAGATCCAATAGCGGTAGTTCCTCTAGGGTCATTATGAAGAACAAGAGCCATTCCATCAGGATTACTTGCAATATTTACCGATCCTTTAAATTCAAAAGAATGATCTAAATTTATCTTTTCTTTTGAATGTATAGCTCCGGTTTCCATTTTTTCATTTCCGAACCCAGAAACGCTGGAATCTGTAATAATAATTTCATTACCAGTTATTTTGTTTGGTGCATTTCCTACAGGATTGGCAAAAAAATCTTCGAGAGAGATAAATGTAGAAGATTTTTGAGATTTAGATAAAGGTGTATTTTTTATATTTTCAATAGTATTAGTTACTACTAGTGATTCTGCGTTATATTGCAAATTTGGAATTTGAGAAAGGGTTAGTGATATAATTAAAAATGTTGATAACAACTTTTTTTTATATTTTTTCATTAAATTTCCTCCTAGTATAAATCGTCAAGTAATAGTTTGCTTTGCTATTCATATTAATATATCGTATTCATTTATTATAAATGAATGTATATGGAAATTACTGTATATTAACAAAATTTATTATAGATGAGTATTATATAAGGT
>CAMTHN010000124.1 GCA_947072265.1 uncultured Clostridia bacterium
AAAAAGGAGAATCTATAAAACATATGATTAAATTTAACAACGATTGGGATGTAATTTTAAAAAAAGAAATGTATAAATCATATTTTTTAAAATTAAAAATCATTCTAGATAAAGAATATGAAAATAAAATAATATACCCTCCAAAAGATAAAATATTCACTTCACTAAATTTATCATCTTTTGAAAATACAAAAATAATAATATTAGGGCAAGACCCATATCACGGATTTAATCAAGCAAATGGATTAGCGTTTTCTGTAAATAATATAGAAAAAACACCTCCTTCTCTTATAAATATTTTAAAAGAAGTTAGATTGGATATTGGTGAAACCATTATTAAAACTGGAAATCTAACACCCTGGGCAAAACAAGGTATTCTTCTTCTAAATTCTGTACTTACAGTAAGGTCATCTACACCTTATAGCCATAAAAATATTGGATGGGAAACATTTACAGATTTCATAATAAAAAAATTAAATCAAAAAGACATACCAATGGTATTTATATTATGGGGAGCTAAAGCTATTAATAAACAAAATTTAATAACTAATCAAAAACATCTTGTTTTAAAATCTCCACACCCAAGTCCTCTTTCTGCATATAGAGGATTTTTTGGAAACAAACATTTTTCTAAATCAAATAATTTTTTAATAAAAAACAACATGAATCCAATAAAATGGTAAAATAAAAAAGGTAGTTAATCTAAACTACCTTTTTTTACTTTATTCCCCTTTATATAAACAGAGTCTATTGTAAAATCTTTATTTAAAATAACAATATCGGCATATTTACCAATAGAAATACTCCCAACAGTATTGTCTACTCCAACTAGTTTAGCTGGATTATATGATGCAGCTTTAACTGCTTTTTGAAAAGGTATACCTGATTTTGATGCATAAAGCATACATTTCATTAGATTAGTTGTTGATCCAGCTATTGTCCCATCAATCAAAGTTGCTTTTCCATCAATTATATTTACATCTTGTCCGCCTATTTGATAGACTCCATCTTTCATTCCAGCAGCAGACATGCTATCACTAATCAAAACTAATCGATCTTCACCTAATATTTTATATGTAGTACTTATCACAGATGGATGTATATGTATACCATCACAAATTAATTCTGCCGTTATATCACTTTCTAGAATAGCACCTACTGTACCTGGATCTCTATGTGTAAAAGGGGTCATAGCATTATAAAGATGTGTTCCATGTTTTATCCCTCTAGATATCCCTTCTTTAGAAATTTCATAATTAGCATTTGTATGTGCCATAGATAATACAATATCACTATCTTTATAATAATCTATAAATTCCATAGCTCCTTCCAATTCTGGAGATATAGTAACTACTTTTAGATTATTACCACTCTCTTTATTTAGGGTATTTATAAAATTTATATCTGGCTCAATTATATACTTTTCATTTTGCGCCCCTTTTTTTGCTTTACTACAAAAGGGTCCTTCCAGATATATTCCATGAGGATACGCTGTATTTAAATTAGATTCCATAAAAATACTCATGCTTTTCATCATAGATAAAAGATAATCTTTTGATAAAGTTAAAGTTGTCATAAGAAATGATGTTATTCCATTTTGTCCAAGATAATCTGAAATTGTTTGATAGCTTTCTATACTATTATCACAAAAATCACACCCACACCCACCATGTGTATGAATATCTATAAGACCAGGAATTATATATTTATCTTGGCAATCTATAATATCTTTATCCACAGATATACTAAATTCTATAGATTCTATAAATTTGCCATTAATTTTTATATCTTTTTTTACCAACTGAAAATTTTCATCAACTATAGTTCCGTTTTTGAAAATCAAAATAAACCCTCCTATTTACTAATAGCTGTTCTAATTGCTCTTAATTCATCTGGTTTTAAATCCCTATATGTACCTGGTTTTAACATTCCAAGTCTAAGAGGTCCTACTGATGTTCTTTTCAATCTAGCAACTTCTAATCCAACAGCCTCACACATTCTTCTAATCTGTCTGTTTTTTCCTTCTCTTATAATTATATCTATAACTACTCTATTTCTTTCTTTTGTCAAAACTCTAATTTCTGCTGGAAGAGTTTTATACCCATCTATTTCAACCCCTTCAGAAAGATCCGCTGCTTGTTTATCTGTTATATCTGGTCTAACTGTAACTCTATATGTTTTTGTTACATGCTTTCTAGGATGCATAATATCATTTGCAAAATCACCATCGTTAGTAAATAATAATAAACCCTCTGAATTTACATCCAATCGTCCAACTGGATAAATTCTTTCTTTTACATCAGTTATCAAATCTGCAACACATTTTCTATTCCTATTACTTTCATCCTTCATCGTTGTTATGTATCCTCTTGGCTTATACAAAATTATATATCTATAATTTTGTTTTTTAGGAATAGTAATATTTTCTCCATCTATACTTATAAGATCTTTAACTTTATCAACTTTTACACCTATCTCTATATCACGACCATTAACCTTAACTCTTCCTTTTTGTATTAACTCTTCTGCTTTTCTTCTAGAACAAAATCCACTTTCAGAAATAACTTTCTGTAATCTAATTTTTTCCAATTTTATATTCCCCAATCCATATTTTAAACTCATAATTTATTAATATAATAAATTATGAGAATATTTTAGATATATTTTTAAATATATTTTTTATAGAATCAAAAAATTGAATAAATAAATTTTCTTCTTTTTCATCTTCTATAATATCTAATCTATCTATAGTTTCTCCAGC
>CAMTHN010000125.1 GCA_947072265.1 uncultured Clostridia bacterium
ATCTTTATCTGATAAACTTTGATTAACTTTATAGTATAATTCAGCTTTTTCAGGAAGTTCATTATTTAAAGAAATAACATTTTTAGAAAAATTATTTGAAAAAATTATCATTCCAGAAAATCTTCCATCTAATATACCTTTTTCTGCTAATTCTTTACTAACCAAAGAATAATCATTTCCTAAAGAAGATATCATTTCTTTTGAATAATTGACATGATTTTCTTTATAATTAACTCCAACATCTCTATTAACTATTGCAATTATATCTGATTGTTTATCAGAAACAACTGGCTGTTTTACAATATCAGAACTCTGATAAATAACTCCAAAGAAAAAAGATATGAAAATTAATAAAGATAATATAAAATATTTTTTTATAAATATAAATATTTTATTAAACAATTACTACACCACCCCAAATTATAAATTTTATTAAAATAATTTTACGACAATATTCTTATATATACATATGATATTATTTTATCATGTATATATAAGAATATTGTCGTATTTTATATATTTTGATATTATATATCATATATTTAAGGAGAGTTATTTTATGTTTAACTATTTACAGCGAATTGGTAAATCTTTAATGCTTCCTATAGCAGTATTACCGGCCGCCGCTCTTTTAATAGGTATAGGTTATTGGATTGATCCTTCTGGTATGGGTCAAAATAATATTATATCAGCTATACTTGTAAAAGGTGGATCTGCATTAATAGATAATATGGGTATATTATTTGCAATAAGTATTTCTTATGGTATGAGTAAAGATCAAAATGGTGCAGCTGCTATAACAGGATTAGTTGGTTGGCTAATAGTCCAGACTTTATTATCACCAGAAACAGTTTCCCTAATGACAGGAACCGAACTATCACTTATAAACCCCGCTTTCAAAAAGATAGACACACAATTTATAGGTATATTAATCGGAATTATTTCTGCTTCTGTATATAATAAAACTTATAAAGTTGAACTTCCCAAAGCTTTATCATTCTTTAGCGGACGTCGATTAAGTAGTATTGTAAATGCATTCGTCACCATTCTTATATCCGCAGTATTATTTTTAACATGGCCTATAATATTTAATTTTCTTGTATCATTTGGTGAAATGATATCAGGATTAGGATCTATTGGAGCTGGTTTATACGGATTCTTTAATAGATTATTAATACCTTTTGGACTACACCATGCATTAAACTCTGTATTTTGGTTTGATGTCGCTGGAATAGATGATATTGCAAAATTTTTAAATGGTGTTGGAACCCCAGGGATTACTGGGATATATATGGCAGGATTTTTTCCAATTATGATGTTTGGACTTCCTGCCGCAGCTTTAGCTATGTATCACGAAGCTCTTCCTAGCCAAAAAGCAAAAGTTGGTGGAATATTTTTAGCGGCTGGTATTGCTTGCTTTTTTACTGGAGTTACCGAGCCATTAGAATTTGCATTTATGTTTATAGCTCCCGTTCTATTTATTATCCATGCAGTATTAACTGGAATTTCATTATTTATAGCTGCATCATTTCAATGGATCTCTGGATTTTCTTTCAGTGCAGGATTAGTTGACTATATTTTATCATTTCAAAATAAAATGGCTGTAAATAAAGAAATGTTATTAGTTTTAGGATTAATAATGGCTATATTTTATTATTTTATATTTAGATTTTGTATAAGAAAATTTAATATTAAAACTCTTGGAAGAGAAGAAGAAGATAATTCTATAGATACCCCTGCAACTAATACTATTGACAAAAATGGAGAAAAAAAATCTAAACATCTAATATCAGCCGAACATATTATTAGATTAGTTGGAGAAAAAAACATAATATCAGTTGAAAATTGTGCAACAAGGCTAAGGCTAATTGTTTCAGAAGATTTAGTAGTAGATACCAGAGACTTTAAAGATGCTGGATTTGCTGGAAGCATTAGACCAAATAAAAAAAGTCTTCAAATTATCGTAGGACCAACTGTAGAATTTGTTTGCGATGAATTAAAAACTCTGTTAGAAAATAGATAAATAAAAGGTGTAGGATTAATCCTACACCTTTTATTTATCAGGAAGTTCAGCCAATTTTACAACACAACGATTATATGCAGTTTGTAATTTAAAATATTCAGGATCTTCCATAAGCATTTCTCGAGCCTCTCCTTCTGATATCCCAGACTCCATAATACCAGAAAACATCATATCCATTTGTTGATGATAATGATCACGGCTACCTGTTAATTTTAAATGAGCCCTATCCAAAAGTGATTCACGATCTTCCAAAGGATATTTTGGATATGGAGTATTATCAACTTCAATTGGTGGTGGATAAGACTGATTTCCAAATATAGTATTATAAATATCTCTTAAATCATCTTTTTTTTGATCAATACTTTTTGCCAAATTATTATGTCTCAAAATTTCTTCTTCTGCGTTTCCACTACCTTTTTCACGTGCAATATCACATAATTGAGTTAAACTAGCTAAAAACATATCTTTTGATTCATGTTTATTTTTGCGTTTTTCTATCTCTAACTCTTCAAAATCTTCTTCACTGCAAGCAAAATGAACTTTTTTGCCCTTTTTAGATTTATCTTTATGCAAGTTTGTTTTTAATATTCCCCCTGTTGCTCCTCCTGCAATATATGGATTTCTAAGTGGTTGTCCTCCTGTTGCTCCTCCTGCAGTATATGGATTTCTAGGTGGTTGTCCTCCTGTTGCTCCTCCTGCAGTATATGGATTTCTAGGTGGTTGTCC
>CAMTHN010000126.1 GCA_947072265.1 uncultured Clostridia bacterium
GTATAATAGATATAACAGGTGTATCTGTTATATCTGATTTTTTTATAATTGCAACAGGAGATAATTCTGTACACACATCTTCTCTTTCTAATATAGTATATAAAGATTTGACAGAGATAGATTTAAAACCCAAAATGATAGAAAAAGATAAAAATAATAGTTGGATAGTGATGGATTATGGGAATTTTATTATCCATTTATTTGAAAAAAAGACAAGAGAATATTATAATATAGATAAGTTGTGGATGGATGGAAAAGTTATAGAAATAAAATAAATTTTAATATAATAGGAGTGTTAAAGGTGTCTTATAATCATGAAAAAATAGATAAAAAGTGGCAAGATTTATGGGATGAAAAAAAGAGTTTTAAAGTTGTTATAGATAAAACAAAACCAAAATTCTATGCTTTAGTAGAATTTCCATATCCTTCTGGTCAAGGACTACACGTAGGACATCCTAGATCTTATACTGCTTTAGATATTATATCTAGAAAAAGAAGATTAGAAGGATTTAATGTTTTATATCCTATGGGATGGGATGCATTTGGGCTACCTACAGAAAATTTTGCTATAAAAAATAATATACATCCAAGTATTGTTACTAAAACTAATATATCGAATTTTAAAAAACAACTTAAGGCATTAGGGATTTCCTTTGATTGGGATAGAGAAATAGATACAACTGATCCAAAATATTATAGGTGGACTCAATGGATATTTATACAGTTATTTAATCATGGGTTAGCTTATAAAAAAGAGATGAATGTAAATTGGTGTCCATCATGTAGGGTTGTTCTGGCAAATGAAGAAGTTATATCTGGAAATTGTGAGAGATGTTCTGAGGGTGTTATTAGAAAGATAAAATCACAGTGGATGTTAAAAATAACAGATTATGCAGATAGGTTGATAGACGATATAGATAGCGTTGATTATATAGATAGAGTTAAAGTTTCCCAAAAAAACTGGATAGGACGATCTTATGGAGCAGAAATAAATTTTACTACTAATGTAGATTTTGATTTACATATATATACAACAAAGCCAGAGACTATATTTGGTGTTACATATATAGTTATTGCACCAGAGCATGATTTTATTATTAAGCACAAAGATAATATAAAAAATATTGATGATGTTATTAAATATATAGAAAAATCTAAATGTAAATCTGATTTTGATCGTGTTGAGATGATAAAGGAAAAAACAGGAGTTATTTTGGAGGGTGTATATGCATATAATCCTTTAAATAATAAAAAAATACCTATATATATTGCTGATTATGTTTTAATAACTTTTGGTAGTGGTGCTGTTATGGGTGTACCTGCTCATGATCAACGTGATTTTGAATTTGCAAAAAAATTTGACTTAGATATAATACAGGTTATAGATACTCTAGGGAATGATAAAAATTCTGCCATATTATCTAATGATGATAGTAATTGTTTAATAAATTCAGAATTTTTAAATGGTCTAAATGTATTAGATAGTAGATCGAAAATTTTGTCGTTTATAGAGGATAAAAATATAGGTAGAGCAAAGACAAATTATAGGCTTAGAGATTGGATATTTTCTAGACAAAGATATTGGGGGGAACCTATACCTATTGTTTTTTGTGAAAAATGTGGATATCAGGCAATAGATGAAAAAGATTTACCACTTAAATTACCAAATATTAATAATTTTAAGCCGACTGATAGTGGAGAAAGTCCTCTATCTAATATATCAGAATTTGTTAATACAAATTGTCCTAAATGTTTTGGTTTGGCTAAAAGAGAGACAGATACAATGCCACAATGGGCAGGTTCATCTTGGTATTTCTTAAGATATTGTGATGTTGATAATGAAGATGAAATTTCATCTAAGGAATCTATAGATTATTTTATGCCAGTAGATTGGTATAATGGTGGGATGGAGCATACAACTTTACATGTTTTATACTCTAGATTTTGGCATAAATTTTTATATGATATAGGTATAGTTAGAACAAAAGAGCCGTATTTAAAAAGGACAAGCCATGGGATGATATTAGGAGAAAATGGCGAAAAGATGAGTAAATCTAGAGGAAATGTTGTAAATCCTGATATAATTATTTCTAAATATGGCTCTGATACTATGCGGTTATATGAAATGTTTATAGGAGATTTTGAAAAATCTGCCCCTTGGAGCAGTGATAGTATAAAAGGTTGTAGAAGGTTTTTAGAAAGAATTTGGAATTTTCAAAATATTTTAATAGAAGGTGAAAGTTTTAGGGAAAATTTAGAAATTATTTTCAATAAAACTATAAAAAAAGTTACAGAAGATATAGAAAATTTAAAATTCAACACAGCAATTGCAGCAATGATGAGCCTAATAAATATTATATATGAAACTAAATCAATTAATAAATATGAGTATAAAACATTATTAGTTTTGTTAAATCCTTTTGCTCCACACATAACAGAAGAATTAAATGAAACTTGTTTTAAAAACACTTCATATATATATCAATTGAAATGGCCTATATTTGATATTAATAAATGTATAGATTCCAATATAGAAATAGTCTTACAAATTAATGGAAAAATTAAAAATAAAATTGATATTAATATAGAAGATAATGAAGAAAGTATTATTAAAATAGCTAAAGAAAAACTTGCTGAATATTTAGATAGTAGGGATATAATAAAAGAGGTTTATATAAAAAATAGACTAGTTAATATAGTGATAAAATAATAATAAAAAAGAGATTAGTTTTAAAACTAATC
>CAMTHN010000127.1 GCA_947072265.1 uncultured Clostridia bacterium
GTATATATAATATATCGACAGATAAAGACATTTTTAAAATATCTAGATAAAAATAAAAAGATAGAAAATTATTTCTATCTTTTTATTTTTATCTAGATATTTATTAATTTTTTTAAAGATACATATTTCACAGATAAAACAAATATATCCATAGCTATATCAAGTTGATTTATATTAAGATATGTTGGTGCTATCCTAATATTTTTATCATCTAAATCTTTTCCATATGGATATGTAGAACCCGCAGGTGTTAAAATCAACCCCAATTGTTTACAAATATTTATAATTTCCTCTGCGTTACCTTTTATAGTATCTACAGAGATGAAATACCCACCTTTAGGCTCTCTAAAATTTATAAGTCCTATATCTTTTAAATCATTTAATTTTTTAATGACCAGATCAAATTTAGGTTTTAAAATTTGTTTATGATCTATCATATGACTTTTTATATAATCTAAATTTTTTAAAAATTTAATATGCCTAAATTGATTTAATTTATCATTTCCAATTGTTTTAATAGACATAATTTTTTTTAAAAATTCTATATTTTTTAAACTAGAAGCAATACATGATATTCCGCTTCCAGCAAAAGTTATTTTAGATGTTGATGAAAATATATATATCATATTTTCATTATTATAATTTTTAAATAATTTTAAAATATTATCTTTTTCAATAAATTCATTATTTAAAGTATGTAATACATATGCTTGATCCCAAAATACTTTAAAATCCTTTGCTTTAGGCATTAACCTTGCAAATCTTTCTATAACTTTTTTAGAATAAACTATACCAGTTGGATTAGAATATATAGGAACATTCCAAATTCCTTTTATACTATCATCATCTTTAATTAGTTCTTCCACAATATCCATATCAGGTCCATTGTTATCCATAGGAATAGGAATCATTTCTATATTAAGATTTTCACATATTGAAAAATGTCGATCATATCCTGGAACAGGACATAAAAATTTTATTTTATCTTGTTTTGACCAAGGATTTAACCCCATATCTCCATTTAACATAAATATAGAAATAATATCAACCATTAGGCTTAAACTAGAATTTCCACCTATAAAAATATTTTCCATTTCAACATCTAAAATTTGAGAAAAAATTCTTTTCATACAATCTAAACCATCTAATACTCCATAATTTCTTAGATCTAATGGAAGATTATCTATCTTCATCTCTAAATTTAAAAGACCATTAGATAAATCTAATTGTTCTTTACACGGCTTCCCTCTAGAAATATCCAATAATATATTTTTAGATTTAATATTATTATATTCTATTTTTATTTTATTATATATTTCTTTTAATGTTTTCATATCATAATTAAAATAGTCCATAAATATGTCTCCTAAATTTATTAATTTAATATTATATAATAGTTCCTACAGTTCTAGGATATGGAATAACATCTCTTATATTAGAAATCCCAGTTAAATACATAATTAATCTTTCAAAACCAAGTCCAAATCCTGCATGATTTACACCACCATATTTACGGAGATCTAAATACCATCCATATTGATTAATATCCAAACCTTTATCATTCATTTTATTTTTTAACACATCATATCGTTCTTCTCTTTGGCTTCCACCAATTATTTCCCCAATACCCGGAACTAATAAATCCATGGCCGCTACTGTTTTATCATCATCATTAACTCTCATATAGAACGACTTTATCTCTTTAGGATAATCAATTATAAATACTGGTTTTTTAAATACAATTTCTGTTAAATATTTTTCATGCTCTGTTTGCAGATCATTTCCCCATTTTACAGGAAATTCAAAACTTACATTTGATTTTGTAAGAATATCAATTGCTTCTGTATATGTTATATATTCAAATTTATTTTCTATTATTCCATTTAATTTTTTTAATAATTCATTATCATAAAATTTATTGAAAAATTCTATTTCATCTGGACAAGATTCTAATATATTTTTTATAACATATTTCATCATAGATTCTGCTAAAAGCATATCATCTCTTAAATCTGCAAATGCAATCTCAGGCTCTATCATCCAAAATTCTGATGCATGTCTAGTAGTATTAGACTTTTCTGCTCTAAATGTAGGTCCAAATGTATATACTTTTCCAAAAGCTAAGGCCATTGTTTCACCTTCTAACTGTCCAGAAACTGTTAACCCTGCCTCTTTTCCAAAAAAATCTTTTGTGTAATCAACTTGTTCTATATTTTTAGATAAAATTTTATCATAATCTATTGTTGTAACCTTAAACATCTCTCCAGCACCTTCACAATCACTAGCAGTTATTATTGGAGTGTGTATGTAAATAAAATCATTTTTATTAAAAAATTCATGAATATAATACGAGGCTTTTGATCTAATTCTAAAAACAGAACTTAATGTATTAGTTCTTGATCTTAGATGCGGTATTGTTCGCAAAAATTCTAATGAATGCCTCTTTTTTTGTAAAGGATAATCAGATGTACATTCACCCTCTACATCAATTTGAGTTGCGTTTATTTCAAAAGCTTGTTTAGCATCTGCGGTAATAATAATATTGCCTAATATTTTTATTGCTGAACCAACATTTAATTTAGCTATTTCTTTATAATTAGAAAGTTTATTCTCTTCGAAAATAACTTGAAGATTTTTAAAACAACTTCCATCATTAACTTCTATAAAACCAACTGTTTTTGAATTTCTGATTGTTTTTATCCAACCCTTAACTAAAATTTCTTTATCAGTATATTGA
>CAMTHN010000128.1 GCA_947072265.1 uncultured Clostridia bacterium
ATATAAGATATATACCTATAAATAATAAAATAGTTAAAAATATTATAGAATAAATTAAATCTGTTTTCTTTGGTTTCATCATAATACATCCCCTCTTTATAAAAAGATAAATATAATATTATTATATTTATCTTTTTATAAGAATGTTCAATTTTTAACATTTTTTTAATTGATTAAATTTATATTTAATGATAAAATTTAAATCAAATATACTATCTAGTTGGAGGAACCATAAATCATGAAATTTAATCTTCAAAAATCATTTGGAAATATGGTATTTAACGATTCTATAATGAAAGAAAAATTGCCAAGTGATACATATAAAAATCTGCAAAACAGCATAAACTTTAACATTCCACTAAACCATAACACTGCAGATATTATAGCAAATGCTTTAAAAGATTGGGCAATAGAAAAAGGGGCAACACATTTCATACATTGGTTCCAACCAATGACAAATATTACAGCTGGAAAACATGATTCTTTTATTTCACCCCAACAAAACGGAAATATAATATTAGAATTTTCAGGTAAAGAACTTATTAAAGGTGAACCTGACGCTTCTTCTTTTCCAAATGGAGGAATAAGAAACACTTTTGAAGCAAGAGGATATACAGCGTGGGATTGTACCTCACCTGCATTTATTAAAGATAATTCCTTATATATTCCAACCGCATTTTGTTCTTACACAGGAGAAGCGTTAGACGCTAAAACTCCTCTACTTAGATCGATGGAATCAATCTCTAAACACGCTATGCGTATTATAAAAATTTTTGGTAATAAAAATTCAAAAACTGTAATTCCAACTGTAGGAGCAGAACAGGAATATTTTTTAATTGATCGAGAAGTATATGATAATAGGCTAGACCTTAAAACATGTGGAAGGACTATAATAGGCTCTCCAGCTGTCAAAGGGCAAGAAATGGAAGATCATTATTGTGGACGAATACGTATTCGTGTTTCTAAATTTATGAAAGAATTAGATAAAACTTTATGGGAGATGGGGGTATATTCAAAAACGAAACATAACGAAGTTGCCCCTGCACAACATGAACTTGCACCCATCTTTACATCAGCAAATATAGCTTGTGATCATAATCAATTAATTATGGAAACAATGCGAATAGTTGCAAAAAAAAATAATCTAGCTTGCCTATTACATGAAAAACCTTTTAAAGGTATAAATGGTTCTGGAAAGCATAATAACTGGTCTTTATCTACAGATGACGGACAAAATTTGTTAGAACCAGGAAAAACCCCATATGAAAATCTACAATTTCTTATATTTATTTCAGCAATAATAAGATCAATTGACAAATATTCAGATCTCATAAAACTTTCTGCATCATCTATTGGAAATGAATATAGATTAGGTGGTAATGAAGCCCCACCCTCTATTGTTTCTATATTTTTAGGAAAACCTATTACAGATATTTTAAATAATATTGCTGATGGTCAGATTCAACAACCATATACTTCAAAATTTTTAGAAACAAAAGTTTCTACCATACCAAAATTTATTATAGATAATAGCGATAGAAATAGAACTTCGCCTTTTGCTTTTACAGGAAATAAATTTGAATTTAGAATGGTTGGATCTTCTGCTTCTGTATCATTTTCGACATGTATTTTAAATACTATTATTACAGAATCATTAGATGAATTTGCCACTATACTTGAAACTTCTAAAGATATTGATATGGATATAAAAATTATAATTTCTGAAACTATGAATAATCACAAAAAAATAATATTTAATGGAAATAGCTATTCAAAAGAGTGGAAAAAAGAAGCTAATATTCGCGGATTAGAAGATATATCATCAACTATAGACTCTATAAATCATCTGTTAGATGAAAAAAATATAAATATTTTTTCTAAATATAATATACTATCTAAATCAGAGATAAACTCCAGGTATGAAATTATGATGGAAACTTATTATAAAACAATAAGTCTTGAAGCTTCTGTTATGATAGATATGATTGAAAAATCAATTCTTCCCTCAACTATTTTATATTTAGGAAAATTAGCTAAAATATCTTTAAATTTAAATAACTTATCAATTAAAAATAAATATCTATCCAAATCTATTTTAGACATATCAAAAAAAATTGATATCATAGATGTAACATTATCTAAACTTAAAACAGTTATTAATCATTTTAAAATTTCATCGCATATAAAAAAAGCAGTATACTATAGAGATAATATTCTACCTATTTTATCCGAAATAAGAGAATATACAGATGATTTAGAAATAATAATAGATAATAAAATTTGGCCTATTCCATCGTATAACAAAATTCTATATAGCATATAAATATACAAAAAACAGAAACGTATTTAAATATGTTTCTGTTTTTTGTATATTTATATGCTATATAACTAATAATATTATTAATATTAATAAAAGGATGATTTGTTTTGTCAAAATTAAAAAAAATAGAGATTGATATTATCAAGAAAATTTTAGAAGAAGAATTATTAGTTATAAAAAAATATAAACTTTATTCAAATCAAGCTAATGATCCGCAATTAAAAATAAAGTTTGAACAAATATCTGCTAGGCATAAAAGACATTTTATAGATATTTTAAATCAACTAAAGTAAAAGGAGTTATACCTATGTCAAAAGAAAATATAACTAAAATAAAAGAAGTAGATATGCTTTATAACACTCTTTCTATACAAAAAAGTTTAACT
>CAMTHN010000129.1 GCA_947072265.1 uncultured Clostridia bacterium
TAGGTATTCTGGTAATAAAAACTAAAATTGAAGATGATATAAAATAAAAGAAATATAGAAATAATTGCACTTTCCTACTATAAATATCTTCTTTAAAAAAGCTCTAAAAAGTTTATATACAAAAAATATAAAAATAGGATTTGTCGCAATATAGAAAATTTAGAGTCACTAAAATTATTGAGTTAATATAAAAGTTAGCCATTATCTTACTGTTTTTTATATTTGAAATGGAAAGAAGAAATAATATTCGGAAAATAAAACGACATATTAAAATAAGTCTTACTAAATAGTAAATAGACTATTATTATATCATTACAATCAAGTTAAAACTACGCTTAAATAAATTTGTTTTAATAGAATAAAAAAGATACACCTGTATTCAATATTACATGTGTATCTTTTTTATTCTAAATTTATAATTAATGGTGGAGGCGAGGGGAATTGAACCCCTGTCCGAAAAATATTCCAGATAGCTTTCTACGAGTGTAGTTTATTATTTATTTTCCTATAATATCTCCAATAAACAAGATATACTATAGGTATTCTCTTTATACCTCATAGAGCCAGAGAATTTCTCTATGATGTTCACCACTAAATTTACATAAGCCTATACATCGTGGTTCTATACAGCTTATGAGCCGATAGTTATACTATGCAGCGTATGATAGTTGTTTATTATTGTTAGCGTTTATATTTTTTGCGACTTTTTAAGAGTCTTCGCCCACTCTACTCGCTTACTACCCTTTCCATTCTCCGTCGAAACCTTTACGCCCCCATTATTTAATATCTATTTCTTTCTTTTAATTCTCTCTGTATTGATCTTTTTGCATCCTTCTCTGCAATTGCTTGTCTTTTATCATGTAATTTTTTTCCCTTACAAATTCCTATGCTTAATTTAACTTTAGATCCTTTAAAATATGCACTAACTGGAATCACTGTATAACCTTCTCTTTTCATTAGTCCATATATATTGTTTATCTGTTTTTTATGCATTAATAATCTTCGTACTCTTACTGGATCTTTATTAAATATATTTCCCTTTTCATATGGACTTATATGCATTCCTAATACATATATCTCTCCATTATTTATATTACACCAGCTGTCTTTTAAATTTAACTTTCCCGCTCTTAAAGATTTAACTTCTGTCCCTAATAGCTCTATCCCTACTTCTATCTTTTCTTCTATAAAATAATCATGTGATACTTTTTTATTTCGCCCTATTAACTTTGTATTTAACATGACTATCTCCTTTTTTTATTATTATATCATTTATATTTGTTGTTTTATACACTATTATAATTTATTTATATTTCATTTCTATTTTCTAAAGCTTTATACAATGTCAAATCATCTGTATATTCTAATTCTCCTCCAACTGGTATTCCATATGCAATTCTTGTTGTTTTTATCCCCATTGGTTTTATCAATCGGGAAAGATATATAGCCGTCGCTTCTCCTTCTACTGTGGGATTAGTAGCCATTATAACTTCTTCTATCTCTTGTGTTTCTATTCTTTTTAGCAACCCTTTTATATAAAGTTTATCTGGTCCTATTCCATCCATAGGAGATATTAAACCGTGTAAAGCATGATATACACCTTTATATTCACCCGTTTTTTCAAATGACACTATATCTTTTGGCATCTCCACCAAACACACTATCTTCCTATCTCTTCTCTCATCTAGGCAGATTTTACAATATTTTTCTTCTGTTAAATTATAACAATTTTCACAGTTTTTCACCTTTTGTTTTGCCTCAATCAAAATATTGGCAAATTCTTTTACCCTTTTTTCATCTAACTTTAATATATAATACGATAATCTTTGGGCAGTTTTCCAGCCTATTCCAGGTAGGCTAGAAAACTGCTCTATTAATTTAGTTATTAACAAAGATCCTTTATTCATTAGATAAGTCCTGGAATATTCATTCCACCTGTTACTTTTCCCATCTCTTCATCTATCGTTTCTTCTGCTTTTTTCATCGCTTGATTTACTCCTGATATTATTAAATCTTCTAGCATCTCTATGTCTTCTGGATCAACTACTTCTTTTTTCAACTTTATGCTTTTTAACTCTTTTTTTCCTGTAACTATGGCTTCTAACATTCCCCCACCTACACTTACAGAAAACTCTTTATCTGATAAATTTTCTTGTACTTTTTCTATATCAGACTGCATCTTTTGTGCTTGTTTTATCATATCACCCATATTATTTGGTTGTGTTGAATTTACATTTTTTGGTAGTCTTGCTTTCATATTTCATCCTCCATTTTTTATTTTATTTCTACTTCTATTCCTAATTTATTTGCTTTATCTATAATATTTTCTACTAAATCGTGTTCTATCTTATCTTCTTCATATCTTTGTTTCACTTTACTTACTTTTAATCTTATTTTATATCTTTTTCCTGTGTAATTTTTTATAATTTCTATCAATCTAGCTGAATTTCCATCTCTTTTTATCAAATCTCTAAAAAAGATATTAGGCGAATCTATATATATATATTCACCTATATTTTGAACCTCTGATTTGGACAATATACTATACAGACCTTTATAATCTTCTCTTAAAATTTTGGAAATTTCTTCCCAATTAAAAGGATTTGTATTTTCCGTATCTTCTATATGTAATTCATCTG
>CAMTHN010000130.1 GCA_947072265.1 uncultured Clostridia bacterium
AAAAGTGGAGATTATATATTTATTCTTTTTAAATCTATATATTTTTCTATTATATATACTTTAATTTGTTTTTTAATTGCTTTTCCAATAGCATTTATATTATCTAGAAGTAAAAAGTATATACAAAAAACTTTATTAATGCTTATTATTCTTCCAATGTGGATGAATCTACTTTTAAGAACATATGCATGGATGACTTTATTAGAGAATAATGGGATAATAAATCAATTTTTAAGTTTTATTGGATTAGGTAAAATAAATATAATAAATACGCCATACGCAATTATACTAGGTATGGTTTACAACTATCTACCATTTATGATACTTCCTTTATACTCTGTTATGACAAAAATAGAAAAATCAATTATAGAAGCGGCACAGGATCTTGGTGCAAATTATTTTGTCATATTATGTAAAATATTATTACCGTTATCTTTATCTGGCATAGTTGCTGGTATAACAATGGTTTTCGTTCCCTCTGTAAGCACATTTATTATTTCTAGGATGCTTGGTGGTGGCGGAAACCTTTTATTTGGAGATATAATAGAACAGCAATTTATAGGTAGTACTTATAATCCTTATATGGGATCTGCCATGTCATTATTTTTAATGATTATTATACTTATAATTATGTGGATAACAAATATGATTGATAAGAATAAAGAAGATAGGCAAGGTATGCTATTATGATGAAGTTTATTTCAAAAGCATATCTTGGCATTATTTTTTCTTTTTTATATCTACCAATATTGATTTTAATTATTTTTTCTTTTAATGAATCAAAAAATAGAGCAAAATTCACAGGATTTTCTTTTAAATGGTATATAGAACTTTTTTCTAATGAACTAATTATGACGTCATTAGTGCATACATTATTAATTGGTTTTTTATCTGCAATAATAGCTACATTTATAGGAACAATAGCAGCAATAGGAATTATGCAGATGAGTAAAAAAAACAAATCTTTTCTATTAAATTTATCATATATTCCTATAATAAATCCAGAAATAGTTACAGGGGTATCGCTAATGATGTTATTTGTTTTTTTAAATAAAATATTTGGTTTAGAATTAGGATTTATGACTGTACTTTTATCACATATAACTTTTTGTCTACCATATGTTGTTTTAAATGTTATGCCAAAGTTAAGACAGGTTGATCCAAGTATTTATGAAGCGGCACAGGATTTGGGATGTAACCCCAAACAAGCTTTTTATAAAGTTGTATTACCAGATATTATGCCAGGTATTTTTTCTGGATTTTTGATGACATTTACACTTTCTATTGATGATTTTGTAATTACATATTTTACTAGTGGAAGTTCTTTTCAAACGTTACCAGTAACAATCTATTCTATGACTAGAAAAAAAGTTAATCCACAAATCAATGCAATATCTAGTATAATATTTTTAATTGTATTAATTGTATTAATTTTAATAAATTTAAAAGAAGAAAAAAAACAAAGGAGGGTAAAAATTTGAAAAAAGTTTTATCTATAATAATTTTATTATTTATAATGCTAACTATTTTTTCTGGATGTTCATCTAATAATAATCTTATAGTATATATATGGGGCGAATTTATATCTAATGGTGAAGAGAATAGTATGGATATAAAAAAAGAATTTGAAAATAAGTATGGGGTAAAAATCAATTTGACAACTTTTGCTTCTAATGAAGAGATGTATGCAAAAATAAAAAGTGGTTCTGCCAAATATGATTTAATAGTACCTTCGGATTATATGATTAATAGAATGATTAGTGAAGATATGTTAGAAAAAATTAATTTTGATAATATCCCTAATTTTTCTAATGTTATGGAAAATTTTAAGAATCCTATATACGATCCAACTGGAGAATATTCTATACCATATGCATGGGGACTTGTAGGGATAATATATAATTCTAAAATGATTACAGAAGATATTAATAGTTGGTATTCATTATTTAATGAAAAATATTCTAAAGAAATATTAATGTTTAATAATCCAAGAGATGCATTTGCCATAGCTTTAAAATATAAAGGATATTCTTTGAATAGCCAAAATCCAGAAGAATTTAAACAAGCTTCTGATTTATTGAAGAAGCAACAGCCTTTAGTTCAATCATATGTTATGGATGAAATATTTGATAAAATGATAAATGCAGAGGCAGTTATATCTTCTTATTATGCTGGAGATTTTATTAAAATGGAAAAATATAATCCAGATTTAAAATTTGTATTACCAAAAGAAGGAACTAATAAATTTATAGATTCTATGGTTATACCAAAAGGTTCTAAAAATAAAAATCTTGCAGAAAAATTTATGAATTTTATATTAGAACCAGAAGTTGGATTAGCTAATATAGAATATTTAGGATATTCTACGCCAAATAAAGCAGTTTATGAACTTCTTCCAGATAATATAAAATTTAATGAAAATTTATATCCTGATTCTTCTTTTTTAGATTTTAACACAGAAGAATTTATACATCTAACGGATATTTTTCTAGAAAATATGGATAAAGAATGGTTAAAAATTAAATCAGGTAATAATTAATAAAAAACAGTGATGATATTATTTAAATATCATCACTGTTTTTTATTAATTGGAATAATACAATATAAATTTTAATATATATATGGT
>CAMTHN010000131.1 GCA_947072265.1 uncultured Clostridia bacterium
CTTGTATTGTTTTGTATTTGAATTTTTATGTTTTATAATTTTATTTTAGTGTATAATAATTCAAAGTCATTATTCTAAATATAACTATATAAAAATGGTTTTCCATTTAGTAAGTCGGTTAGCGCTTTTATCTATTATAAATTCCGTTGCTTATGAGTGGGTTAGTATGAGAACCATTCATTAAAAATAAATTTATACTTTTATCATGTATAATTTCTAACCTACTTATATATTTTCACATCTCATGTATTTTTAAATTTTAAAATAAATAAGAACGATAACTTTTTATAAAAAGTTATCGTTCTTATTTGGTGCGAAAGAAGGGATTTGAACCCTCACGAGGAAAATCCTCACTAGCCCCTCAAGCTAGCGTGTCTGCCGTTCCACCACTATCGCAAAATGCAGCAAATCTTTAATATATAATCTACTGCTAAAAGTTAAAATAAATTAGTTTTATGCATTTAATATTTCTTCATCTGCATCTTTTTTAGAAAGATTTATTCTACCTTGTCTATCTATTTCTGTTATTTTAACCATTATTTCATCGCCAATAGATAAAATATCTTCAACTTTTTCAACACGCTCTGTTGATATTTTAGATATATGTAAAAGACCATCTTTACCAGGTGCAATTTGAACAAATGCACCAAAATTTAATATTCTAAGAACTTTACCTTTATAAATTTCTCCAATTTCAGGAGTCATTGTTATAGATTTTATATATTCAACAGCTATATCAACATCTTTTTTTATTATTCCCATAACAGAAACTTTTCCGCTATCATTAATATCTATTTTAACATTATTATCAGAACATATTTTTTGTATAATTTTTCCACCAGCACCTATAACATCACGAATTTTATCTGGATTTATATTTATTGTAGAAAGTTTTGGTGCATAGTCAGAAACATCTTTTCTATATGTAGGTATAGATTTTAGCATAACATTATCTATTATATGAATTCTAGCTTTTCTTGTTTTTTCAAAAGCTTCTTCTATCATTTCATAAGTTAAACCATCTATCTTTATGTCTACTTGTATTGCTGTAATTCCTTTATGTGTTCCAGCGACTTTAAAATCCATATCTCCAAAAAAGTCTTCTAGTCCCTGAATATCGACCATAGTCATCCACTTATCATCTTCTGTTATTAGTCCACAAGAAATACCTGCTACAGGGTTTTTTATAGGAACACCAGCATCCATTAGAGCAAGTGTTGATCCGCAAATTGCACCTTGTGAAGTTGATCCGTTTGATGATAAAACTTCTGAAACAATTCGTATAGCGTAAGGAAAATCATTTTCTGACGGAATAACTGCGTCTAAAGCTTTTTCAGCTAAAGATCCATGTCCTATTTCTCTTCTTCCTGGACCTCTACTAGGTTTTGTTTCTCCTACAGAATATGATGGAAAATTATAGTGATGCATATATCTTTTAAGTTCATCTTCATCTATACCATCTATAATTTGTGCTTCTTTTATCCCTGCCAGCGTCGCTATACTTAGAACTTGTGTTTGTCCTCTTTTAAAGATTCCAGATCCATGTACACGAGGAAGAAGAGAAACTTCTGATGAAAGATCTCGCATTTCATCCATTTTACGACCATCAACTCTTTTTCTATCATCTAAAAGCCATCTTCTAACGATGTTTTTTTGAAGATAGTAGATGCATTCATCAATGATATTTATGTTAACATTTTCATCTAAGGCATTGTCAAACTTTTCATGAATTTTTGTAATTATAGGAGTAAGTCTTTCTTCTCTAATATTTTTGTCATCTGTGTCTAAGGCAAATTTTATTTCATCAGTTGCAAAATCTTTGATTTCTTTAAATAAAATTTCAGGAATAGAAATCTTTTTGAAATCAAATTTTGGTTTTCCAACTTCGGATTGAATATTAGATATAAATTCAACAATTTTTTTAATATCTAGATGACCTTGTTTTATAGCATCCATCATAATTTTATCTTCAACTTGGTTTGCTCCAGCTTCAATCATGACAATCTTGTCAAAACTTGCTGCAACAGTTAAAGCTAAATCGCTTTTTTTTCTTTGTTTTTTATTAGGATTAATAATAATTTCATTATTAACTAATCCAATATTAACTCCACCAATAGGACCGTTAAAAGGAATATCAGATATTGAAATAGCTATTGACGCAGCTACCATAGCAGCTGTTTCTGGAGAATTGTCTATGTCTGATGAAAGAACTGTTATAACAAGAGAAACATCGTTTCTCATATCATGTGGAAAAAGCGGTCTAATAGATCTGTCTATAACACGAGAAGTTAGAATTGCCTTTTCGCTAGGTCGACCCTCTCTTTTCATAAATGATCCAGGGATTTTTCCAACTGAATATAATTTTTCTTCATAATCCACAGAAAGGGGGAAAAAATCTATGCCTTCTCTAGGGAATTTAGAAGCTGTAATATTTGCCATAACAACAGTTTCTCCATATGTAACCCAGCAAGATCCGTTAGACAACTCGCAAGTTTTACCAATTTCTACAGAAAGATCCCTACCAGCAAATCTTGTTTTGAAAATTTTAACTTTATTTTTCATTTTAGTCTCCTAATTATATGGATTAAAGAGAATAAAAATTTATTAATAAA
>CAMTHN010000132.1 GCA_947072265.1 uncultured Clostridia bacterium
GGTATATCTGATTCAAAAAAAAATAAGATTCCACAAAAATTAGATAGAAGATGGATATTTTTATCAATACCAATTGTTATTATATCATCGTTTGTTATAAGTTTTTGTGTATCTATATTTAATAAAGTAATGTTTTTTAGTGGGATATCTATAATAGAATATAGAGTTATTTCATGGGGAAATTCAATAGAATTTTTTGTTATTTTGATGTTGTCAGTTGTTATCATACCTAGTATATTAGAAGAAATTTTATTTAGAGGTTTGATTTTACAATTTTTAAGGAGATTTGGAGATGGATTTGCACTAATTATATCCTCTTTTTTATTTTCAATAATACATGGAAATATTAATCAAGCTATAAATTCATTTTTTATAGGTCTTATAATAGGATATTTTACTATAAGGTTTAAAACTATTAAAATTGGAATTATAATGCATATGACTAATAATTTAATATATATACTTATTATGTATTTAGACTATAATTTGGAAAATTTTTCATATATTAATTTTATGAGTATTTATGGAATTTTATCAATTATTGTTGGTATAATTAGCCTGTTCTTATTAATGAAATTGAATAAAGATTTTTTCTTAGACAAAAGTCAACTGATAAAAAATGATAGCATATTTTCTAAGATAAAAACAGGGTTTACCTCTATTACATTTATGTTGTCTATAATTATATTTATATCTTTTATATTTATTAAAGTGTCTTATATAGGATGAATTTTATGAATGACAGAAATATTTTTTTTATGAACCAAGCAATTTTACAAGCAATCAAAGCAAAAAACTTAGGAGAAGTGCCTGTTGGATGTGTAATAGTTAAAAATAATCATATTATAGCTAGAGGATACAATTTAAGGGAAAAAACAAAAGATCCAACTATGCATGCAGAGATTTCTGCTATATCTAAATGTGGACGGATTCAGAATGATTGGCGTTTGTCTAATTGTAGTATATATATTACATTAGAGCCATGTCCAATGTGTTTGTGTGCTATTATAATGAGTGGTATTAATAAAATTATATTTGGTGCGTATAATGATAAAAGCTGTACCAATATGATTATTGATGTTCTTTCTTATGAATATAAAAATTTACCATATATTAAAGGAGGAATATTAAAAGATAAAATAGAAGATATAATGAGGACTTTTTTTTATGAATTACATTAAATGTTACTTTTATATCTGTAAATACATATTAAATTTTAAAAATTAATACTATGTTCATATTTAGTTAATATATAATTGCTATTATATTGACATGGAAACAGAATGGTTTCCATGTCAATCCCCCCTCCTTTATAATTAACTCCATACTTATTTGATTTTATTTTTTATAACGAGCCGTATGCTCGTTTTTTTTATAACTTTTTTTACATAGCAAGTGTCTTATTTTTTACAATATTTAATATTAGAAGAGGATATTTATGAATTATTATTTAGGAATAGATTTAGGCGGAACAAATATTGTTGCTGGGATTATTGATTCTAATTACAATATTTTATCTAAATATAGTATAAAAACAAATTGTCCAAGATCGTCTGAGGAAATAATGGACGATATGTATAATGCTTCTGTTATGTCCTGTAAAAAGATAAATATATCTATAAAAGATATTATTTATATAGGTATAGGAACTCCTGGAATTGTTGATTCTGTAAATGGGATTGTTGAAGGTGCTGATAATCTTGGTTTTGATAAAGTTTATATGAAAACTTATTTAGAAAAAAAATTTAATAAAGAAATTTTTATAGAAAATGACGCTAATGCAGCTGCTTATGGGGAGTATATATATAGTTATAATGGCACAAATAATAGTGTTATAGCTATTACTTTAGGAACTGGTGTTGGGTCAGGGATAATATTAGATAAGAAAATATATTCTGGAAGTTGTTTTGCCGGGGCTGAAATTGGACATACTGTTATAAATACTGAAGGTAGGATGTGTATTTGTGGACGAAAAGGATGCTTTGAGGCATATAGTTCTGCTACTGCTCTTATAGAAATGACAAAGGATTATATGAAATTAAATAAAGAAAGTTTGATGTGGGATTTTTGTAATAAAAATTTAGATAATGTCACTGGAAGAACTTCTTTTGACGCATTCAAAAAAGATGATAAATCAGCAACCGATTTAGTTAATGAATATATATTTTATCTATCTGTTGGGATTTTAAATATAATAAATATATTTCAGCCTAATATTATATGTATTGGCGGAGGAATTTCTAAAGAGGGAAAAATTTTAATTAATCCCATAAAAGATTATATAAATAAATATACTTATATAAATGATAAAAATAAGTTGCCTATTATTATGGCTGCAAAACTAGGAAATGATGCAGGAGTAATAGGAGCAGGTTTTCTTTTTCAACAATATAAATAAAAAAGGACGATTTAAAATCGTCCTTTTTTATTTATATTGTTGGTCCGCCTAAAGGGGCTTGAACCCATATCTCACAGAGTCGGAATCTGTGGCTCTATCCAATTAAGCTATAGACGGTTGGATTAATTTTTTCAATCTTTTTTTATTATATATTTTTCTATATAAAAATAAGCATTACAATTTATAATATATTGGATAGTTATAAATC
>CAMTHN010000133.1 GCA_947072265.1 uncultured Clostridia bacterium
ATACATATGATATACTTTTTATAGAACCGTCTTATTTTACTGATTTGAAAATATCATATTTAAATGGTGATATTTTAATTCGTTATAAGGATCTTTCTATAGATTTAAAGAAAAATTCGATTATATCCAAATCAATTATTTCTATGATTATTAAATCATTAAATGCTTGTTTAGATGACACTGGCATTTCTATAAAACAAAAAGATGGACTATTAGAAATTCAAGGAAATATCGATGAAAATATATCTTTTTTATTAAAATTAAGTCAAATTTCTGGAGAAATCATCTCTATTGATATACCTTCTATCGAACTTTTTATAAATTTCAACTCTTTTAAATATAATAAATAAAAGGTAGTTATCATTTGATAACTACCTTTTATTTATTATATTTAAAAATATTTTCTATTTAAGTTCAACTTTTGCTCCCGCTGCTTCTAATTTTCCTTTTAATACGTCAGCATCAGCTTTTGATACTGCTTCTTTAAGGGTTTTAGGCGCCCCATCAACTATTTCTTTTGCTTCTTTTAATCCAAGACCAGTAGCTTCTTTAACAGCTTTAATAACATTCATTTTGCTATCTCCAGCTGATATAAGAACAACATCAAATTCTGTTTTTTCTTCAGCAGCAGCAACAGGTGCCGCAGCAGCAGCAGCAACAGGTGCAGCCGCAGATACACCAAATTCTTCTTCTAATTCTTTAACCATTTCTGATAATTCTAAAACTGTAAGTGTTTTTACATCCTCGATTAGTTGTAGTACTTTTTCTGAAGCCATAGTAAAATCCTCCATATATTTTTATTTTATTATATTTTTTTTGAAATTTGATCCAATGCAATTGCAAGACCTCGTATATTCGCAATAAGTACGTTAGCAAATCCAACAATAGGCGCATTAAGAGTAGATAAAACTTGTGAAACAAGAACTTCTTTAGCTGGTAATTTACCAACAGCGATAATTTCTTCAGATTTAAGAACTTGACCATCAACAATACCAGCTTTAATATTAAAATGATCTTTATACTTTTCAGCAAATTCACATAATATCTTTGCCGGAGCAACTACATCGTCATAACTAAAACCTATTGCCGTTGATCCCTCAAAATATTCTTTTATATCAGATAGATCTCCATCACCAATAGCAAATTTTAATATACTATTTTTAACAACAATATATTCAATTCCCTTTTCACGAAGCTCTTTTCTAAGTTTTGTATCATCTTCAACACTAATTCCTTTATAATCAACTATAACTGCTGAAACAGCTTTGTTAAATTTTTCAGAAATTTCAAGAACCTTTTGTTTTTTTTGATTTAAAATAACGCTACTCGCCATATTTTCACCTCCATATAAAGTGATTAATTTATTGTAAACAAAATAAATTTTGTAAACTAACAAAAAATAAAGACCTGTCGAAAAGACAAATCTTTAATAAAAATTAAAAATCTTCTTCTCGGTAGGCAGGGAATAAACTCCCTTTATAAAATACCTACTGTCTTAGAACAAGTATAAAATTATGCTAAATATTTATTAGTATTAACGTTAACACCAGGAGACATTGTTGAAGTTACAACACAAGATTTAATGTATTGTCCTTTTGATGCCGCTGGTTTTGCTTTAACTACTGCTTCAAGAATTGTATCTAAATTCTCTACTAATTTATCTGATCCAAAAGAAGCTTTTCCAAATAAGCAATGTATGATATTAGTTTTATCTAATCTATACTCAATTTTTCCAGCCTTTGCTTCTTTAATCGCTTTTACAACATCAGTGGTTACAGTTCCTGCTTTTGGTGTTGGCATAAGACCTTTTGGACCCAAAATTTTACCAAGTCTACCAATTATTGGCATCATATCTGGTGTTGCAATTACAACATCAAAATCAATAAAACCACTATTGATTTTTTCAATAAATTCATCAGATCCAACATAATCTGCTCCAGCACCTTCTGCTAATTTTACATTGTCACCCTTTGCAAAAACAAGAACTCTGGCAGTTTTTCCTGTTCCATGTGGTAATACAACAGCCCCTCTAACTTGCTGTTCTGCATGTCTAGAATCTACTCCTAATCTCAAATGAAGCTCAATCGTTTCATCAAATTTTGCCTTTGCATTATCTACAACAATTTTTAAAGCTTCCTTTGATTCATAAGATTTTTCTTTATCATAAGATTTTAATAAATCAGTATATCTTTTTCCATGTTTCATATTATCTCTCCCTCATAAGTGGTTAATAACGGATATCTTCCTCCCACTAGTAGGTTATCAAAACCCTAGTCTTCTATTTCAATACCCATAGAACGAGCTGTTCCAGCAATCATACTCATAGCTGTTTCAATATTTGCTGCATTTAAATCAGGCATTTTTTTCTCTGCTATATCTTTTAATTGAGATTTAGTTACTTTTGCAACTTTAGTTTTATTTGGTTCTCCAGATGCAGTTTCAATTCCACATGTCTTTTTCAAAAGAACTGCAGCAGGTGGAGTTTTTGTCACAAATGTAAATGATCTATCTGCATAGACAGTAATTACAACAGGTATAATCATCCCAACTTCTGTTTTTGTTCTTTCGTTAAATTCTTTAGTAAAAGACATAATAT
>CAMTHN010000134.1 GCA_947072265.1 uncultured Clostridia bacterium
TTATTTAAATTTTCTAATTTTTTTAGATGTTGTATATTTTGATTATTATTTTTTTTAATATCTTTTTTTAATAAAACGATTGGGTATAAATTATTAAATTTTTTTAGCAAGTTATCTTTTAAAATCATTTCATCTTTTTTATTATTTATGATATCCACTTCATCTTCTAGTTCAGATTTTTCTTTAAATTTTTGGTTAATATCTATAGCATATTGTAGATTTATTAGATTTTTTTCTTTATTTTTAGTATTAACTAGGGTTTGTATAGAGATATATTTATTATATAAATTTTGTTTTTCTGTTTCTAAACATTTTAAAATATATTCTTTTTCTATATGTTCCATATTTATATTTTCATCTAAAAAATCTATATCTTTAATAATATTTTTTTTAATTTCTAATTTTTGATCTAAAATAATCTTCTTTTCTTTTTCTAATTTTTTCAGACTATCGGAAAATTCTTGAAATTTATGAGTAGAAAATATATTTCGAAATAATGATTCCTTTTCATCACTAGAGGCCTGAAGAAGTTTTTGAAATTCTCCCTGTGCAAGCATAACAATTTTAGAAAACTGTAATTGATTTAGACCAATAATTTCTATAATTTTTTGGTTAACTTCAGCTATTCCTTCTAGAATTGTTTTATCTGGAAGTGTTAATTCTGCTTTTGCTTTTGTCTCGGTGATTGTATTTTTTGATGTTATTTTTTTTCTTTTCATAACACGTTTT
The DNA here is from genome assembly GCA_947072265.1 of uncultured Clostridia bacterium. Taxonomy (GTDB): domain Bacteria; phylum Bacillota; class Clostridia; order Oscillospirales; family Ruminococcaceae; genus CAMTHN01. The sequence continues at coordinate 730 of CAMTHN010000134.1, forward strand.
ATATTATAAACTTCACTTTTTATAGAAAATTTAAAATTTACAAAAGTTTCATCTGTATTTATAGAAAAGTCGCTCTGCATACTTTCGGCTTTACGAATACTTCCGCTAGATTTTCCATATAAAGAAAAGGTTATAGCATCATATATAGAAGTTTTTCCAGCTCCTGTAGACCCAGTTATAAGAAATATATTATTTTTTATAACTTCTTTAAAGTCTATAGATTGTTCATTTAAAAAAGGACCAAAATTTTTTATAGTAAGAAATAATGGAATCATATTTTATCCTCCTTAAAGTTTATATAAGATTATTTATAATATCTATTTGATCCTTTGTTATTTCATTTTTTGATATATTTTTATAGAAAGTTTGAAATATTTGAGAAACAGTTTTATTTATAATAGCATCTTTTGGAATAGAATTTATATCTGTTGAAATTTGCTTATTTATAAATTTAACACCCATTATATAAGGAAAAATACTTTTTAGTCTATTTATAGGGTCTATGATATTTTCCGTATTTGTTAGTTGAACAAAAACATAATCCTCTGAATAATATTTTTCAAAATTTATGTTATAAAAGTCATCTAAGATAAGTGTCATATCTTTTTTAGGAATAAAAGGAATTGTCTTAATAGTTAGTTGATTTTTATCTATAATATCTATAACGGTAAAACTTTTTTTTTGATTAATTTCACTCTGAGAATATTTTAATATAGATCCAGAATATGCAGATTTTTTTTGAATAACGTTTTGTGGAGAATGGAGATGTCCGAGGGCAGAATAATCAAATATATTAAGATGGGAAGCGTTAATAATATCAATACCGCCTAACGATATCTCTGATTCTGAAAAGATAGTTTCGTCTACTTTATTCTTAAAATTTGAAAAAAAACCATGCGCTATTGATATATTTATCTCAGATGTATTTATATTAGGTGAAATATATTCTATATATTTTTTAAAAGAATCATTAAAAGTCTTTATATTTTGGTTGTCTAAAATAACTTTGGATTTTAAAATAGAAAAATAGGGAATAGGATAGAAGTTTACAGTTAATCCATTTTTAATAATTTTTATAGGATTTATTTCTTTTGATATATTTCCTTGGATATAAAGACCCTTAGATTCCATAATAAAATTTAGATGAGATAGCCTATCGGGAGAATCGTGATTCCCAGCAATAGCTATGATGGATGTATCTGAATTTTTTATAATATTATAAAAAAAATTATTAACAATATTTATTGATTCTATCGAAGGGATAGGACGATCATATAAATCTCCGGCAATGATTAAAACGTCTATACTATTATTTAATATAAAATCTTCTAACTGTTGTAATATTATTTTTTGATCATCTATCATACTATAATTATTTACAATTTTTCCTATATGCCAGTCAGATGTATGCAATATTTTCATTTTATTCTCCTTAAATATAAGAATAATATTTAAATTATATATTAAAAAAATTTTTTTGTAAAAATAAATATTTAAATTTATTTTATTTTAAACCCAAAAAATACCTGTAATAGTTTCGAGTCAAGCGCACATAATATAAATGCAAGCGTAAGTAAGATTAAATTTATTGAATAGAAGGAGATTTTAAAATGGGAAAAATAATTGTACCACAAGCTAAAGAAGCGTTAGAGAGATTTAAAATGGAAGCAGCATCAGAGGTTGGTGTAGATCTTAAAAATGGTTATAACGGAGATTTGACATCAAGACAAGCAGGATCTATAGGTGGACAGATGGTTAAGAAAATGATAGAAGCATATGAAAATAGTATAAAATAATATGAATAGAAATATAT
>CAMTHN010000135.1 GCA_947072265.1 uncultured Clostridia bacterium
ACTCTTGGTATGTATTGTCTCTTTTAACAGAGGTTCGCTCGTTACAATAAGTTCTGGAAAAACTAATATTTTTGAGTATTTAAAGTTTATTAAATTTATTCAATTTTAAAAAAGATTTCAAAAAAATCAAGAGCCTACAGATGCCAACTAAATCATCTATAAACTCTTGACAGTATATGTAAAACGGGATATAATTTGACCCGTAAAATAACTCTGGTAAGTTTTATATGATGTTGATTATAAATATTTTTTAATCGTATATTTAGTACTATATTTATTGAAGTTTTTTATTAAAAAATAATAATATTTAAAATTACAATACAATATTCATAAAATAATATATATTATTAAGGGGGAATTAGCTTATGGGAAAGCAAATTATTTCAATATTTTTAATATTACAGATACTAATATTTCCATTTACTCAAACTGTATATGGGATAGATTCATCTAATGAAAAAAAAATAGTGTCGTATAGTAGAGGTGAAAAACCTTATCATGATCACATTCTAGATTCTATAGATCGACCAGATACAGGATATATACAGGGTGTAACTTTTCGTGGTCTGGGAGATGAAGATAAAGATTTATTTTATAAACTTGTTATAAATGATAAGGATATAGGTACATTAAAAGGGGAGGAAATTTCTGAAGATAAAAAGAGATATGTGAATTTTAAAAAATTTAATAATCAAAAACCGCTTTATATTGGAGATAAGATAGAATTATATATAGGAAATTATACAAATGATACTTTTGAACAAAAAGTATTCGAATTTGGAAATGTGAATAGCATTGCTCTAGATGTATTAACACCTGAAAGAATAAACTATTCAAAAGATGGAGAATCGGATCCATTGCGTGTTAATATAGTGTTAAATACAAATGTTCCTAAAAAAGGAGCAATATATTCTTTTATTAATTTATCTAAAAATCAAAAATATCCAATGAGTAAGGGGTATCAGCCAGAAAATGGTATAGAAGGAGCACATCTTAAAACGGATGGTATAACTATTCAGAGTCAAGATGATTATGTAATATTAGCAGAATTTGAAGATGTGGAATATTACATGCCTAGGATGTCAGGTCAAGAGATTATGGGTGTGGAAAATGATTTTTACACAATACAGAAGTCTAATAACTATAGTAAAGTAATAGGAGGAAAATCTAATCTATATTTAGAAACTACCGATAAATATTCAAAGGAACAGCAATACTATTTTGAATATGATGATATAAAAGGTGCATATAAAATAATACAAAAATTTAGTGGGAATAGATTAGTATATAAATATAAAGAGAACAAGATAACAGTTGAGAAGATAGATACAGATCACGATGACCAATTTTGGATATTAGAAAAAACTAAATCTGGTAAGTATAAAATATCAAGTTATTATAATAAAAAAATATTTTTAACTATAGATAACAATCAGATAGATATAGTTCCTAAGGGGTTTCAAGATGGTGAAAATCAAGAATTTGAATTAAATAATATTAAACTAGATATTATGGAAAGCAAATACGCAATGATTTCAGCTAGTAATAAAAATAAATTAATATCTATAAATCAAAATAATTCTAATGTCGAATTAAGTGATATAAAAAGTTATTATGATATATTTCAACAGTTTGATTTTAAATATGTAGCTTCAAAAGGAGCATATAAATTAATTAATACATATGACAATAATAATGTAGTTACATGGACATCAAGTAAAAATAATAATGTGTCAATGTACGCAGATAATGAATATGATGATCAACTATGGATTTTTGAGGAAGTTGATAAAGATATATATATTATAGCAAATTTAAAGAATCCAAATAGAGTTTTAAACGTTGATGCAAATGGTGTTAATATTAGCGTTGCGGAAAGATATAATACAACAAAACAACAATTTATATTAAAAGATATAGATTTTAATATTGATAGCGGAAAACATCTAATTAAATCAAGTTCTGATCCATTAAAAGTTATATCTAATGATGATAATAATATTCTTTTAAAAGATAGAGAAGAATTAAGCATATTTCAAGAATTTACTTTTAAATATATAGAAAATAAAAATGCATATCAAATTATTCATATAAATAGCGGACTAGCTGTATCTTGGGCATCTAATTCAGGAGGATATAACGTAATGTTATATCGGCCAAATGTAGATTATGATGATCAACTATGGAATTTTGAAAAATTGGAAGATGGTGTTTTTACTATATATAATCTGCATGATAAAACATATGTTTTAAATATAGATCAAGATGGTAAAAATATAAGTGTTGCTAAAAGAAATAATTCGACAAATCAAAAATTTATATTAGAACGTATTAGCGCAAAAGTTGCTAATGGTAATTATGTTATTAAATCTAATAAAGATAAATCAAAGGTAGTATCTACTAGGGATGGATTTGTTAATTATATTAAATTAGTTGATGAGGTGGAGGGGGATAAAAGACAGGAATTTATTATTAAATATGTTGAAGAGCACGATGCTTATAAAATAATACAAG
>CAMTHN010000136.1 GCA_947072265.1 uncultured Clostridia bacterium
ATATGAATTTCTAGCATTTGGAACATCTTGCATAATTACAAATTGATCTCCATCTTGTATATATGAAGTGGCTTGGTCAATTTTAGCATTTACATCAGCTATTTTCTTTAAAGATAAATCAATCTTTTCTTGTATTGAAGAAGATTTATCTTTAACATCTGCACTATCAAATTTATCCTTAGCCATTCTATAAAACATTTCAGCACTATCATAATCATTCTCAATAAAACTCGTATCACCTTTTTTAATAAACTCTATAGCAGCAGCTTCCATTTCGACTTTACTATCAATTTCTTCTTTTAAAAGAGTTTGTTGCTGATAGACCTGTTCCAAATTTTGCATTGCTTGCTCTCGTCCTTCAATATAAAAAATATTTGCAGCTTCTTTTCTAGCTTCTAAAAATTTAGCTTCTGCCTTTAACAATTCACCTAACTCTAGTAATTCATCCCCTAAAGAAAGAGCATCATGAACTTTAATAAACCCCTTTACTATTTGAAGTTTATTATCAATATAATCTGAAGCTATATTATCATTTTCTCTAGAGATTTCTCTTGCTTTAACTAATAATAATTCTGCTTCGGAAAAATCTTTGCTAACTATTTTTTCATCTGCTTGAACAATACTCTCAAGTATTGTCTTTTTAATATTTAATTCATCTTTAATTGATTTAGAGCCTAATTTTTCTGCTTGTTCTATTGCTTTGTCATATTCTTCAATAGCTCTAGGTATATTATTAGAATCAACATAATTAGTAGAATTTTGTATATAATCTTCTAATTTTTCTTTATTTTTATTTCTTATGGCCAAAAACACAAAAACAACTATAGTTACAACTATTGATAAAATAAGAGCAACAATAACCACAGTTCTTATTGTTTTTTTCTTTTTTTCTGCATTAGGATCAGAAAAAATTTTATCAATAAAAATAATAGCTAACGTATAATCGGTTAAATCTAATGTTTGTCTTGATAATATAATTTCTTCTACTGAATCTAATACATCTTGTGGTTCTGCACCTGATCCAACAGAATTAATCATTTCTCCTGTATCTATGTTTTCCCATACACCTTTTGTAAATAGCGCTAAAATATCTCCATCAGACAATGATATTTTTTTAGATATAAAAGGACTAAAACCTTCTGTTTGACCTAGATATGAATAAAGATTATGTCTTTCTTCGTGTTGTGCAATTTTATCCAATGGTAAATTTCCATAAAGATTCATATCTTGACTTAAAGATTGGTCCAGAGAAGCCTGTTTTAAAATTCCATCACCAAAAAGATTGAATCTGCTATTTCCAGCAACCGCGTAGACCATTTTAACATAATTTGTAACAACTAGTGTTATAGAGGATTTTAATTTAACATCCATGCTTTCCCCTATTAATTCTCTATTTGCTAAATTTAAATATCCTTTTATTATATTTTTTCGCATAGAGGGATATTCAGAAAAACTTCTTATTACACTAGTTACAGCAATTTTAGCACTTTCTAAATCTTGATCATCATCTATTCCATCAGCTATTACATAACAAGCAAAGTTATCCAGCTCTACAAAAGCAAAATAGTCTCTATTTTTAAGTTGAGCACCTGCTTCAGAAACAAAACCTGTAACAAATTTTGAATTTTCTTTTCTCATATTTCACAGCATCCTTAACTAACTTGTCGTCCGTTATATTTTATTAGGATAATACTAGAATTTCCTTTTTCTAAATAGTCAAAACTATCAATTGCTCCAATTATTCTTCTGCTTTTTGTAGCACAATTAGATAGTTGACCTAAATATTTTTCTATTTCAATACAACTAATTGTATTAAAAACTCCATTGCTCATTATAACTACTATATCTCCAGATTTTAATTCAACTGGAACCTCTAATAATTCTACATTTTTAAACCCATCAACGCCTAAATAATTATACAAAGTATTTTCATCTAACATTGAAAGTGTTTTTTTTCTAGAAATATTTCCTTTTTTAAATTCTTTTTTTACATAAGCACTTATAGTATGCCCTACACTTATCTGAATTAAAGAATTATTTCTATAAACACTAATTTTACTTTCACCAACTAGACCATAATATAATTTTCCTCTATTAATAATAGCACACGCTGCAGTAGATTTTCCCTTTTCAGCTAATACGCTTAGTATATTATGATTTGCTATATTAAACATTTTATTTAGAAAAAAATTTATGTTTTCAAAATTTTCTTGACGTTCAAAAATATTCTTAAAAGATTTAGATGCAATTTCACTAGCAGTTTTACAATATGAATTTTCTGTTATACCATCCGTTAAAACAGCCATACAACAATCATTATTTATTAAAACATCTACATTTTCCACCTGAGATTCAGCATCTCCAATGCTTTTAGAAACACCTATATCTAAAAACCTATCATCTTTTTCATCATTTTTCAAATTATCTTCATTATCTAATACATCATTTAAAACTATTTTTTCTTTTTTTTTGTGAAAGACTAGAAAAATATAATATTATATAGATA